>DATFGD010000236.1:0-2494 GCA_035249725.1 Burkholderiales bacterium | reverse complement strand
AGATATCGCCCGAGCAGGTGATCGCCGAGTTGAAGAAGTCGGCCCTGCGCGGACGCGGCGGCGCCGGCTTTCCGACCGGGCTCAAGTGGAGCTTCATGCCGCGCCAGTACCAGGGCGGCAAGTACATCGTCTGCAATTCCGACGAGGGCGAGCCGGGCACGTTCAAGGATCGCGATATCCTGCGCTACAACCCGCACATCGTGATCGAGGGCATGCTGATCGCCGGGTATGCGACCGGAAGCATGGCCGGATACAACTACATCCACGGCGAGATCTGGGACGTATACGAGCGCTGCGAGGAAGCGCTCGAGGAAGCGCGTGCGGCGGGTTACGTCGGGCGCAACATCCTGGGCAGCGACTTCAGCTTCGAGCTCTACAACCATCACGGTTACGGCGCCTACATTTGCGGTGAAGAGACGGCGCTGCTGGAATCGCTGGAAGGCAAGAAGGGCATGCCGCGATTCAAGCCGCCGTTTCCGGCGAGCTACGGCCTTTACGGCAAGCCCACCACTATCAACAACACCGAAACCTTCGCCGCCGTGCCGTGGATCATTCTGAACGGCGGCGAGGCATTCTTGAACCTCGGTCGCCCGAACAATGGCGGCACGAAGATCTTTTCGGTTTCGGGAGACGTCGAACGTCCCGGAAACTATGAGGTCAAGCTCGGCACGCCGTTCACCGCGCTGCTTGAAATGGCGGGCGGGATGCGCGGCGGAAAAAAGCTGAAGGCCTGCATACCGGGCGGTTCTTCCATGCCGGTGCTGCCGGCCGACATCATGATGAAGACCGACATGGATTACGATTCGATCGCCAAGGCGGGCTCGATGCTGGGTTCCGGCGCGGTCATCGTGATGGACGAGACGCGCTGCATGGTGCGTTCCCTGCTGCGGCTTTCGTATTTCTATTATGAAGAGTCGTGCGGGCAGTGCACGCCTTGTCGTGAAGGCACAGGCTGGCTCTATCGCGTCGTGGACCGCGTCGAGCGGGGCAAAGCCAAGGCCGAGGATCTGGACCTGCTGACCGATGTGTCGGACAACATCCAGGGACGCACCATCTGCGCGCTGGGCGACGCTGCCGCGATGCCGGTGAAAGCATTCATCAAGCATTTCCGCGACGAGTTCCTGTATCACATCGAGCACGGGAAGTGCCTGGTGCCGGATTACGTCTGAGAACACGCGACGAGTGACCGAGCGAGCATGCTCAAGATCGAATTAGACGGAAAAGAGTACGACGTGCCGGAAGGCAGCACGATCATGGATGCGGCCAATGGCGCCGGCATTTTCGTGCCCCACTTTTGCTATCACCGCAAGCTGTCCATCGCGGCCAACTGCCGCATGTGCCTGGTCCAGGTCGAAAAGGCGCCCAAGCCGCTGCCGGCGTGCGCGACGCCCGTCACGAACGGCATGAAGGTATGGACGCATTCGGACCAGGCGGTCGATGCCCAGAAGGGCGTGATGGAATTCCTGCTCATCAATCATCCGCTCGACTGCCCGATCTGCGATCAGGGCGGCGAATGCCAATTGCAGGACCTCGCGGTCGGCTATGGCGCAAGCGGCTCGCGCTACGACGAAGAGAAACGGGTCGTGGTGAACAAGAACCTCGGACCGCTGATCGCGACCGACATGACGCGCTGCATCCACTGCACGCGCTGTGTCCGTTTCGGGACCGAGATCGCGGGCATCATGGAACTCGGCATGATCGGCCGCAGCGAGCACGCGGAGATCATCACGTTCGTCGGCAAGACGGTCGATTCCGAGCTGTCGGGCAACGTGATCGACCTGTGCCCGGTGGGCGCGCTCACGTCCCAACCGTTCCGCTACACGGCGCGGCCCTGGGAACTCGTGCGCCGCGCTTCCGTGAGTCCGCATTGCGGTCTGGGATCCAATCTCACCGTGCAGGTCAAGCAGAATCGCGTGATGCGTGTGCTGCCGCGCGAGAACGAAGCGATCAACGAATGCTGGCTGTCCGACAAGGACCGCTTTTCCTATGAGGGTCTCAACTCCGAGCAGCGCCTCGCGCGCCCGCTGTTGAAGCGCGAAGGGGTATGGCGCGAAGTGGAATGGCCGGTGGCGCTCGAATACGTCGCGGCGGAAGTGAAGCGCATACGCGAGCGTCACGGGGCGGAGGCGATCGGTGCGCTCGCCACACCGCACCAGACGCTGGAGGAACTGTACCTGCTGCAAAAGCTGATGCGCGGACTGGGATCGGGCAACGTCGATTTCCGCCTGCGCCAGTCGGACTTCCGCGCCGACGCCAACACCCGCGGCGCGCCGTGGCTCGGGATGAAGATCGGGGAAGTCGGAAGACTTGACCGCGTGCTCGTCATCGGAAGCACGCTCCGCAAAGATCATCCGCTCCTGGCACATCGGCTGCGCCAGGCGGCGAAACGCGGCACCCAGTTGAGCCTCCTCAATCCCGTCGACGACGAACTGCTGATACTCATCGCCCATAAAGCGATCGTTGCGCCGTCCGCCATGCCCGATATGCTGGCGCA
>DATFGD010000235.1:0-4666 GCA_035249725.1 Burkholderiales bacterium | reverse complement strand
GAACGGAACGATGAGACGGATCGGTTTGTTCGGATACTTCTCGGCGCTCGCGGCTAACCCTGAAGATGCGAAAAGCAGGAGCGCAACTGAAAGAACGGATCTAGTGACCATGGCGAACGAATAAGGTTATGTGAATTGAATAGTGAAGCATCGTATCACGCAGCAAGAACAAGCGCCCCACACGCGTTACGGTGCGCCGCCTCGCGCGTCCTCGAGGATCATGTCGGCCCCTTTCTCGCCGATCATGATGGTGGGCGCGTTGGTGTTGCCGGACACGAGCGTCGGCATGATGGACGCATCAACCACGCGCAGGCCCGCGACGCCGCGCACCCGTAGACGCTCGTCAACTACCGCATCGCCATCGCTTCCCATCGTGCACGTGCCGACGGGGTGGTAGCTGATGCCGCCCTTCGCGCGCAGATGCTGCAGCCACTCCTCGTCGTGAGTAGGTGACCGCGCAGGCTCGTGCATGCGAGCGACGTAGCGGCGCATCGGGTCGGCTTCCATCAGGCGCTGCGCGATCTTCATGCCCGCGACCAGGATGTCGCAGTCCTTGCGCGTGGCGAGGTAATTGGGGCGGATCGCAGGCGGCTCGAGCGGATCGGTGTTCTTGATCATGACCGTGCCGCGGCTCTCGGGTCGCAGGAGCCGCACCAGCACGCTGAACCCGGAGAACGGATACAGCGTCGAGCCGATCCTCTCGGTGCTGTACAGGATGAGGCCGATCTGCACGTCCGGGCGCGTCGCACCGTCGGTTGCGATGAAGCCGGTCGCGCTGGACGCACCCAGGGTGAGAAAGCCCTTCCGTGTGAGAAAGTAGCGCAACCCCTCGCGGACTTTCCTTAGCGGGCTCGCGACCACATCGTTCAGCGTGCACGCTCCGACACACTCGTAGACGAGACGCCCGTTGTAGTGGTCCTGCAGGTTCGCGCCCACACCCGGCATGTCGGCCACGACGGGAATACCCAGCGCCTGCAAGTGCGACGCAGGCCCGAGCCCCGAAAGCTGCATCAACTGCGGGGAGTTAAACGCGCCGGCTGCCAGTATCACTTCGCATCGCCCGTGTGCGGATTCGCGCGTGCCGCCGCGCAGGTATTCGATGCCGGTGGCGCGCTTGCCCGAAAAAAGTATGCGGCTCGCGTGCGCGTCGGTCACGACAGTAAGATTGGGGCACTCTCGCGCCGGACGAAGATAGCCCACCGCCGCACTGCATCGGCGCCCCCGCCGCTGCGTCACCTGGTTGTAGCCGAATCCCGCCTGCGTCTCGCCGTTGCAATCGGGATTGCGCGGATAGCCGCACGCTTCGGCAGCGGTCAGGAACGCGTCACACAGCGGATGCGGTTCGGACACATCGGACACACAGAGCGGCCCGCCGACGCCGTGGTATTCGTTATTCCAGCGCTGGTTGTCCTCCGCCTTGCGAAAGTACGGCAGCACGTCCGCGTAACCCCAGCCCGCGTTGCCGAGTTCGCGCCAGTCATCGTAGTCCTCGTGCTGCCCGCGCACGTAGACGAGCCCGTTGATCGAACTCGAGCCGCCGAGCACCTTGCCGCGCGGCTGCGCGATCCGCCGGCTTCCCGTCTTCTCGTCGGCCTCGCTCTTATAGAGCCAGTTCACCTTCGGGTTGGAGAAATGCTTGCCGTAGCCGAGCGGAATATGGATCCACCGGTCGTCGTCCTCGCCGCCGGCTTCCAGCAGCAGCACGCTGTGGCGCCCGGATGCGGTGAGCCGGTTAGCGAGCACGCAGCCCGCGCTCCCTGCGCCCACCACGATGAAATCAAACTCGGGATTCTGCTGCACGCTCAGGCCACCATTCCCTTGGCAGGCTCGCCACAGGTGAGCGTCGTGCGGCGCAGATCGCGTGGATACTTCAGATCATCGAATGGCCGGCCGCGATGCATCGTCGCCTGGTTATCCCACATTACGAGGTCGCCCACGCGCCACGTGTGGCGATAGACGAATTCGCGCTGGGTCGCATGCTCGGTCAACTCGCGCAGCAGCATCAGCGCTTCGAATTGCGACCAGCCGACGATGCGCCCGGCGTGGGACGAGAGGAACAGCGAATGGCGCCCCGTGCGCGGATGCGTGCGCACCAGCGGCTGGCGCACCGGCGCGAAGTCACGCAGCTCTTTTTCGGTGAACTGCAAACCCAGCGTGCCCTTCGAGAAGATGCGGCTATGCTCGGCGACCAGATCCTTGATCTGTTCCTTGGTGCCCGCGTCGAGCATGTCCCAGGCAGCGCGCATGTCGGCAAATTCGGTTTCACCGCCCACGGGCGGAATCACGTGCGCACACAGCGCGGAATACCGGGCCGGGATGGTCTTGTAACTGCTGTCGCTGTGCCATAGGCGGTTGCCCATGGTGAACAGCCGCTTGCGGTCTTCGCGCGAAAGGATCCGGTCGCCAGGCGCGAGGTTCGAGACATCGGACAGCCGCGAATCCTCGAGCCGCGCACCTGCCTCGGGCTCGATCTTGGTGTACGGCGCTTCCAGCTCGCCGAGGCTCTTGGTGAAGCGGATCTGCTGTTCGGTGGTGAGCGGCGTGCCGCGGCGGAATACGAGCACCGCATATCGATCCATCGCGTCATGGATGGTATCGGCAATGGCGGGCGAGATCGGTTCGCCGATATCCACGCCGGTGCATTCAGCGGCGAAGACGGGATGCAGCGGAGCAAAGGTCAAACCCTGCGTGTTTCGCATTTTCTCCTCCGCGCAATGCTCGCGCTTGCGAACCAAATTCTTCTGAATTGTCGCACAATCGCCGCATTCGACGGATATGCGCTCATCCGCTTGTCACGATCGGCTGAGCGATGATCCACAGGCTCAGCATGGTGTAGCCGACCATGAGAACCAGCATCGGCCACTGGCTGCGCAGCGCTGATCGGCTGTCGGGAAATTCGCGCAGCGCCTGAAGGTGAGCGACGTACAGGGCCGCGATATGGCCCACAACGATCGCACCGACCGACACGTACCAAACGAGGCGTGCGTCGATCACACCCCGGACGAAGTAGTTGCGCGTGCCGAAGATGTCCCAGCCAAACCCGAAGGGATCCGAGGCGAGCGGAATGAGATATTGCGCCGCCATCACAATGAAGTAGAGGTAGTGCGCAAGATTGTAGGCAATCGCAATCGGCACCAGCGTCAGTACGAACACGCCGGCGATCCGCATGACCGAACGAGAATCCGCTGAACCGTCCGGATAAGGATGCGATGTTCCCCCCAGCACGACGAGCCTGCAGAAGGCTAAGTACACCCCGGCAAATAACGACACCAGCACAGCGAGGCCAAGGATCGGCAGCCATCCATGTGAATCCTCGCCGAGCGCATCGACCACCGCCGCCCATGCCGGCGTATCGCGAAAACCGTCGAAGCTCACCGACGCAAGCAGCAACAACACGAGCGCGATTTGCGACGCAGGCAACGGTTCGGACGTGACCAACCCGACGGCGTACGGCCGCAGCGCCCACTCCCGCGCGCCCGCGGCGCGCGATTCTATCGGTGCGAAGCGCGCCACAAGCCCGAATACCAGCGAAAAAATCTCGCCCCGGCGCAGCCACTCGGATCTGCCGAACGCGAGCATTCCGAGCCACGTCAGCGCCGAATACGCGAGCATTGCGGCTGCGAGGCTTGCCGGATGATCGCTCGCCTCCCAGGCGACTTCCATCCATATGAAAACCACGAAGAGGACAACCGCCGGCCAGACGCCAAGGCGCTCCGGGTACTGCAATCCCAGCGCCAGTCGTCGTCCCGGCCGCAGCCGCTGGTAAAGCGACTCCGCTGCGGTGAACAGCGTATCGAGGGGATTGATGAGCGCCCACAGGTTGCCCACTAACGCTGAAACGTAGGCCATGCCGACCCACCAGATCGCCCATACCATCGCCGGCGCAATGTTCCTGAGCGGGCTTTGCGTGCCGAAGAGCCCGGCGAAGATCACCAGCAGATAGAGTGCCACTGCGAACACCTGCAGCGCGAGCAGCAAACCCGGTGCGCCGGGCACGCGGCTGATCGCTAGCCGCATCGGGCCAACCCGGTGGTCGCCTTGTGCGATCGGGACCCGACGCGCGAACAGCGCGATCATCCCAAAGGAAACTGCGACGGTCAGACCCGCGCCGGTCAGATAGAGCCAGAGCGGGATCGGAAGGGAATAGCGCTCGCCGAAACCGTGCGCCCAGGCCGGTCCGGCGACGGGCAACATACCGGCAAGCGCTGCTCCGGCAAGAAACGTGCGCCGCACCCATGAAGATGCCGATTGCCCGGAGAGCATTAGAGGTTCATAGTGATCGTTCGCTCGACGCGCAAGAGTATCCGGGATCTCGTCGAGCAAACAAACATCTGCAAGGAGGGCCCGTCATGCGCCGCACCTTCGCACTCCCCGTTTGCACCGCCGCGATACTCGTCCTCGCCCCCTCCATTGCGGCCGCCCAGATCCACGCGATGGTCAACTACGAGACCAAGTCACCGGAGTCGCTGAAGGCGCTGAAGAAGCCGATCAGCGCGCCGGCCCGCAAGGAGGGCATCGCGATCATCGACGTCGATCCCAAATCCAAGACCTTCGGGCAGATGGTCCAGGACCTGCCGCTGCCGGGCGATCTTGTCGCGCATCATATTTTCTACAACCGGGATCAGAGCAAGGCCTACATCACCGCGCTCGGAAAGAGCGAATTGCG
>DATFGD010000234.1:0-3335 GCA_035249725.1 Burkholderiales bacterium | reverse complement strand
CCACCGCGACCGCCGGTGCGTCCGGCTTGGCGAGTTTCGCGCCGAGAATACCGGATGTGGCATAGCCCATCGCCGCGAATCCCCACGACTGCAGCAGATGCCGCGGCCGGCGCGCCTTCCACAGTTGCACCACCCAGTTGTGATGCACGCCGACGTCCGTGGCGAGGATTCCATTCTCCGGCACCACCCGCGAGAGCGCGGTCATGAGCCGCTCGGGCCGCACCGGCGTGGCATCGCTCTGCGCGTAGCGCGCCTGGTATTCGTCCCACAGGCTTTTGTTTTCCGCGAGTCGCGCGCTCCAGTCGGAATAGCGCTTGGCCGCCCCGCCCGTTTTCTCGCGCGCAAGCCGCGTCATGACTTCGAGACTCGCCCGGATATCGCCCAATATGCCGAGATGCGCGGAATAGTTTCGTCCGATCTCGGTGGGATCGATGTCGATCTGAATCAGCTTTGTCGGGGGAATGGTGATCGTGTAACCGTGCAGCCACGCGCTCGTCGTGCGATCGTCGAAGCTGCAGCCGAGCGCGAGCATCACGTCAGCGTTGCGTGCGGCTTCGTTCGCGGCGTACGGGCCGTTGCGCCCGATCGGCCCCAACGCCAGCTCGTGGGTCTCGTCGATCACGCCCTTGCCGTTGGGACTCGTCACGACGGGAATGCGCAGCACGTTGATGAAGTCGAGTATCGCCGCGCTGGCCTCACCGATGAGCCCGCCCTGTCCGACGAGAATGACCGGACGCTGGGCGCTCAGCAGTAGCTGCACGGCTTGTTCCAACGCCTGCAGTTCGCCGGGATAACGCTGGCTGACGGCAGGATCCGGATCCGGAATATCGACCAGCGCTTCCTCCTGGAACACGTCGAGCGGCACATCGATATTCACCGGGCCGGGGCGGCCATTGCGTAGCAGACCGAAGGCCTGCTTCATCGCAAGCGGCAGCATCTCGACGCGCGTCGGCTGGAAGCTGCGCTTGACGTACGGCCGGATCACCGAGGGGAAATCGCCTTGAAAATAGCGGCCGGTCTCCTGAAACGGACTGCGATTGAACTGCGTCGTCGGCACGTTCCCGGTGATGGCCAGGAACGCGGAGGAATCCATCATCGCGTTCGCCAGCGCGATCGTGAGGTTCACCGAGCCTGGACCGCACGATGTGATCGTCGCGGCCGGCTCATGGCGCACTTTGTAGTATGCGTCCGCCATGTATCCCGCCGACTGCTCGTGATGCGTGGAGATCGTCGTGATGCGATCGGAAGCGGCGAGCGCCGCGTCGAGAAAGCCCACGTTGCCGTGCCCGCAGACGCCGAAGATATAGGGCACCTTCTCCTTGATCAGATATTCGACCAGGATTTCGGCGCCCTTCACCGGACGCGCGGCGGTTCGGGCGGTTTTCGGAGTGGCGGCGACCGCGGACATAGGCTTTCTCCTTCGGTATTGCGGCAACTGCTCGAGTATTTGTGACGCTGACCCGAGCCGTGATGCCGGTCAGAACCGGCATCCAGTCCGGATTCCGGCGTACGCCGGAATGACGGGATAGGGTCTTGCAGAACCAGCGCTCGAACGAAGCGTGACATTCTAGATTTGCGCTACCCGTTGAAGCAAGGACGCAGAGGCGTTTCGGTTAGAATAAACGCAAAGAACCGCCGCGGCCCGCTGCACATAACACATAAACTCAGGAGATTCCTGCATGACGCGCCCCCGGCGTCGTCCCGAAGATCTGCGCAGTCATCGCTGGTTTGGCGTGAACGATCTGCGTTCGTTCGGTCACCGCTCGCGCACGCTGCAGATGGGCTATGCGCGCGAGGATTTCGCGGGCAAGCCCGTGATCGGCATCATCAATACGTGGAGCGACATCAATCAGTGCCACGCGCATTTCAAGCTGCGCGTCGAGGAAGTGAAGCGCGGCGTGTGGCAGGCGGGCGGCTTCCCGCTCGAGATGCCGGCGATCACGCTCTCAGAACCGTTCCAGAAGCCGTCCACGATGCTCTATCGCAATCTCCTCGCGATGGAGACCGAAGAGTTGCTGCGTTCGTATCCCGTCGATGGCGCGGTGCTGATGGGCGGCTGCGACAAAACCACGCCGGCGCTCATCATGGGCGCGATCAGCATGAACCTGCCCGCGATCTTCATGCCGGCCGGCCCGATGCTGCGCGGCAACTGGCACGGCGAGCCGCTCGGTTCCGGCAGCGATTCGTGGAAATACTGGGCCGAGTTGAGAGCGGGAACGATCGACGAGCGCGCATGGCAGGAAGTGGAAGAAGGTATCGCGCGCTCCTTCGGTCATTGCATGACGATGGGCACCGCCTCGACCATGACGTCGGTTGCCGAAACGCTCGGGCTCACGCTTCCCGGCGCGGCGTCGATTCCGGCCGCGGATGCGAACCATCCGCGCATGGCGAGCGCGAGCGGTCGACGCATCGTTGAGATGGTATGGGAGGACCTGAAGCCGTCCGATATTCTGTCGGCTGAGAGCTTCGACAATGCCATCACGGTCGTGCACGCCTTGTCCGGCTCCACCAATGCGATCATCCATTTGATCGCGATGGCGGGACGCGCCGGCATCGACTTGAAGCTCGAGCGATTCGACGAAATCGCGCGCACGACACCGGTGCTCGCGAACATCCGTCCCGCTGGCGCTAAGTATCTGATGGAGGACTTCTACTACGCCGGCGGTTTGCGCGCGCTGCTTGGAGAATTGAACGATCGACTTGATCTCGCGCGCCCGACCATCAATGGCAGGACACTGGGAGAGAACATCGCCGGCGCACAGATCTACAACGACGATGTGATCCGCAGGCACGACAATCCCGTTTCCGCGACCGGCGGATTGGCGGTGCAGCGCGGCAATCTCGCGCCCGACGGCGCAGTTATCAAGCCCACCGCGGCCGAGCGGCATTTGCTCAAGCACACCGGACCCGCGGTCGTGTTCCGCGACTATAACGATATGGCGGTGCGCATCGACGATGAGAATCTCGAGGTGGACGAGCATTCCGTGCTCGTCCTGCAGAACGGCGGGCCGCTCGGCGGGCCCGGCATGCCGGAATGGGGTCAATTGCCCATCCCGAAAAAGCTGCTGAAAAAGGGCGTGCGCGACATGGTGCGCATTTCGGATGCCCGGATGAGCGGCACGTCGTACGGCATGTGCGTGCTTCACGTCGCGCCCGAATCCTACATCGGCGGACCGCTCGCCTTCGTTCGCGATGGCGATCTAATCGAGCTCGATGTCGCAGCACGCAAGCTGGAACTCCGGGTCAGCGAAGAGGAGCTTGCACGGCGGCGTTCGGCGTGGCAGCAACCGCCGCTGCCGTACGCGCGCGGGTACGGCGCGCTGTATGCCCGGCAC
>DATFGD010000233.1:0-12526 GCA_035249725.1 Burkholderiales bacterium | reverse complement strand
TCGGCCTGTCCGCCTGCCGCGCATATCTCGCCGGCAACTTTTTCGGCATCATCGCGCGTGGCGCGTGCATTCACCGCGATCGCAGCCCCCGCTTGGGCAAGCGCGAGCGCGATGGCGCGCCCGATGTTGCGCGATGCACCGGTAACGAGCGCAACCTTCCCGGCGAGTTCCTGCCCCCCATTCCTTGCTGCGCTCGCTGTCGTCATGATGTTTTCCTCCGCTCCGTTGGTGAGTGTTGCCCCCAAGCATAGCCGATTGTGAATTGATCGCGAAAACGCTCCGGAGCAGTGCGCTATGGCGTGTCGCCGATGGCCCGTGTAGATCGGGTCGCGGGAACGCAGCGTGCGGGATATAATCCGACCTCTACCGCGCGCGTCGCTCAACCGGGACTTCGTTAAATGGCTGCCAGGCTGCTCAAGCCGAGCAAAAAGATGTCACCCAAGAAGGCAGGAAAAGAAGGTGCGCCGGCTCAGTCGGCGCAGGACCGTTTCCTGCGACAGATGATCGATGAACACCGGAAGGTTGCAGTCTTCCTCGCGAGCGGGGTCAAGCTCGAAGGCGAGATCGTCTCCTACGATCAGTATGTCATCCTGATGAAAGGTGCGCTGACGGACAAGGTGTATAAGCACGCCATTTCCACGATTCAGCCGGTCGACACGGGGCCGGAGAAGACGCCCCGCAAAGTGGAGACACGCGCGCCTACGATAGTGCGACGCGTCAAGCCGCGACTCGTAAGAAGCGGCGGCGGCAACGCGGGCTGAGCGTACCCGAGACCTGTTTCCGCGCGATGCGCACAGAGCTGGTCTCTATCCCGACCGAGACGCTTCCGCTCGATGGCGCGTACTACGAGCCCGACGGCGGTGCGAGCGCCGGTGCCGTCCTGATCTTCCACGGCAATACGATGAATTTCTACGTCGGCGCGGCGCGGTTTTTGCCGCCGGTGCTGACACGGCTGGGCTTCGCGTGTCTTGCCTTCAATCGGCGCGGTCACGACATCCTGAGCACGCGCGCGAGCCGCATTGCCGAAGGCGGCGCGTTCCAGTTCACGCGCGACGCGATCGCGGACAATCACACGGCCGCCCAGTGGCTCGCTGCACGCGGTTTCCCACAGCCTGCGGTAATCGGGCACAGCAATGGCGGCATGCTCGGTGTACAGCACGTCGTGGACCACCCCCGGACGCCGGCATTGGTGCTGCTGTCAGCGGGTCGCGGCGGCGAGCGCGCCGGTGTCGCGGGCGGCACCGAGCGGCTGTTTGCGGTCGACCGGCTCGAAGAGCTTACGCAAAACGCGCGCAAATTGGTGGACGCCGGCCGTGGTCGCGAACTCATGTTCCTGCCGGGATGGTGGTACGTCATCAGCGCCGAGAGTTTCCTCGACCGCATCAAAACGGTTCCGGACACGATCGGGCTTGCGCCGAAGATAACTTGCCCTGTCCTGGCGATCCGCGGTGACAGGGAAGACGTGGACCGCTATCCCGCAGAAGAATTCCAGCGGGCAGCAGGCGGTCCGTGCACCGTGGAAATCATCGCTGACTGCGACCATTTCTACAACGGTCGCGAAGACCGGGTGGCCGAAATCGTCTCGTCGTGGCTCGCGACGACGCTCGGCCTGCCTCGTCCGTAGTGCGCTGGCGATTCAGTCGACCGCGAGGTCGAGGATCCCGCCCTTCGGTGTAAACCCGAGCCCCGGCGACGTGGGCAATGTCACGGCCCCGTTCACCGGCCCGGGGGCGCCGTCGAACAACGCCTCCACGCACTTCCATCCCTGCCAGTGGAATTCGACGCGCCCGCCGTTCGGCACGCCGGCGTGGAGATGCATGTTCATGTGCGGGTAGTTCCCGCCCATGGCGAGCGGCACGTTGAACGCCTGTGCGATGCCGGCGGCCTTGAGGCCTTGTGTAAACCCGCCGATGTCGCGCACGTTGGGCTGCAGATAATCCACCGCCTCCTGCATCAGATATTCGCGCAGGAACATGAGATCGGAGGTCGCCGTGCTGCCCGCCGCGATCGGGATCGTGGTCTGGGCGCGCAGCCGCGCCATCAGCCGCGGGTCACCCTTGAGCACCGGATCTTCAAACCACGTGAGGTTATGCGGTTCACACAGCTTTGCCAGTTTGAGCGCTTGTGCGAACGTTGCACCTTTGTTCGCGTCCATCATCAGTTCGATGCTCGGACCGACCGCCTCGCGCAGCGCGGCCACCCGGCGCGCGTCTTCGACGATGTCGGCGTCGGTGGGCTGGCCCAGGATTTCGTCGAACGGGTTCGATCCCTTGGCGACGACCATCTTGAGGCTGGTCTGCCCCTGCTTGATCAGCATCCGGGCGACCTCGATCAGCTCCTCGACGCTGTAGCGCGGGAGTCCGAACGTGATGTACGCGGGAAGCTTGCTATGTGCGCCGCCGAGAAGCTTCCATACCGGCTGGCCGAGCGCCTTGCCCTTGACGTCCCACAGCGCGATGTCGATCAGGCTGACCGCACAGTTCCAGGCGCCCATCACGTGCTTGCGCGCGGTGGCGAGAAAGAGTTTGTTCCGTATTTCTTCCGGACGCAGCGCGTCCATGCCATGGACGGCCGGCGCCGCTTCGCGATTGATGAATTCGCGCACGCCATGCGACATCGGATAAGTGGAGAGTGCATGGCCTTTCAGGCCGTCGTCGGTTTCCACTTCGACGAAATTCGCCAATGCGTGCTGCGTTTCTTTCACCAGGGGAAAGGTAAACGGGATGCGCAGCAGCCAGCAGCTGACCTTGCCGATTTTCATGAACTGTCCTCTTTGGAATTCGTCTGCGATGAACCACCCAGGGGCGCCTATCATAGCCGAGAATTGAGTCGTGTTTTACACCGGTGCCTCGAACGCGTAAGGTTTGTTCGATCATGTTGTTCGGAGTCAATATGTAATGTCGCCTTCAGCGCGTATCGATGAGGCCGCAGTGAAGCCGATGCGGCGCGCTGCTTTATGGCTCGCATTGCTCGAGCTGCTCGCGGCGAGCGGCGCCTGAGCGCGCACGATGGCGAGGCCGGACTACGATGTGGTCGTCATCGGCGCGGGCGCAGCAGGGCTTGCAGCGGCAGCGGAACTTGCGCGCGCTGGGCGCTCCGTGCTTCTGTTGGAAGCCCGCGACCGCATCGGTGGACGCTGCCACTCACTGCGCGTTGCGGGTTTGCCGCTACCGGTTGAGCTGGGCGCCGAGTTTATTCACGGACACCCGGCGGCGACGCTCGCGCTGCTGCACAACGCGGGCATGGCGGCGGTGGACACGCCGCGTAAACCATGGATTGTGAAGGACGGAAGACTCACTCCGCGCGGCGAATTGCTGGCCGAAATCCAGGTGGCCATGAAAGCAAGCCGGGTGCTGGAACGGCGCGATCTCACGTTCGATGCGTTTTTCGAGCGTGTGCTGCGTCCGCGGCTGTCTGAAGAAGCATGCACGTTCGCACGCATGCTGGTGCAAGGCTATGACGCTGCCGATCCAGCCCGGGTGAGCGCCCGGTCCATCGTCGAGGAGTGGACCAACGAAGCCTCGGGCAGCGCGCTCGCGCGCCCAATCACAGGATACGGTGCGCTACTTGACTATCTGAACAGCACGCTTGCCGGCAGCCGTGCCGAGCTCAAGCTGCAGACTGTCGTGCAAGCCGTCGAATGGAAGCCCGGCGGGGTTCACATCGAAGCGTTATCGAATGAGGGCTCGCTGCGGGTAACTGCCCCACGCGCAATCATCACGCTGCCTGTCGGCGTGCTGCAATGTTCCGGCGGTATGCCGGGCGCAGTTCGATTCCGCCCGGCTTTGAGCGATAAGCGACCGGCGCTGCGCCGATTGGGCGCCGGCCCCGTGATCAAAGTCGCGCTGCAATTTCGTACGGCATTCTGGGAGACGCTCGATGGAGGACGTTACCGCGACGCAACCTTCTTTCATGCGCCCGGTGCGCCGTTCCCGACTTTGTGGACTGCGCTGCCGGTACGCGCGCCGCTGCTGATCGCCTGGGCCGGGGGCCCAAACGCCGAACGACTGGCCGGTATAGCGGCACAGAGATTGGTGAAACGCGCACTCGATTGCGTGCAGCGCCTTTTTGGCGCGCGGACCGCAGCCCAGTCGCAACTGGTGAGCGCTTATGTGCACGACTGGCAGCGCGATCCCTATGCGCGCGGCGCCTACAGCCATGTGACGGTCGGTGGCGCATCCGCCAGAGCGCTGCTTGCGACAGATCTCGGTCGCACGCTGTATTTTGCAGGAGAAGCGACGGATCTCGACGGTGAAGCGGGAACCGTAGCCGGCGCGTTGCAGAGCGGCATGCGTGCGGCACGCGAGTTGCTGACAGCGTAACGCGTGCGGCACGCCAGCAAATGATGCGCGGCCAGGATGACGGCGCCCCTGCAACGCCGAGCGCCTATCGCGCCTCGCCGCTTTAGAAGGTAGACTGGAACCTATCTTCTTTATCACGTTGCGGTGCCGCGTGTCCGGTTTGCCGTGAACGAGCGGGCTACGCGTTCGAGCCGCTAACATACGAAACGAGGAGGAGTGGACATGCTGAAGTCAGGACTGCACTGGGTTCGTCCCTTGATTTTCATCGGCTGCGCGTTGGCGATTGGCGCAGCGAATGCGCAGCAGTATCCCGGCAAACCGGTGCGCATCATGGTGGGCTACGTGCCCGGTGGCGGCGTCGATACCACGGCGCGCATCGTTGCGGCGGCGCTCGGAGAACTCTGGGGCGCGAATGTGCTGGTGGAGAACCGGCCGGGCGCTGCCGGCAATATCGCGACGGAATTCACTGCGCGCGCCGCGCCCGATGGCCACACGCTGGTCCTGTGCAATATCGGCTCGCACAGCGTGACACCGGCGCGCTTCCGAAAACGGCTGACCTACGACCCGATTGCGGACTTCGCCTTTGCCGCGATGATCGGCGGTGTGCCCAATGTTTTCATGGTGCACCCGTCCATGCCCACCCGGAGTCTCAAGGAGTTCGTGGCCTATGCCAAAGCACATCCCGGCAAGGTGAACTTCGGCTCCTCGGGTGTCGGTGCGTCACCGCATCTCTCGATCGAGCTGTTCAAGATGATGTCCGGCATCGATATTGTTCACGTACCGTATAAAGGCGCTGCCGCTGCGCTCGCGGACGTGATGAGCGGCCACATGGAGACCTCCGTGGGGAATCTTGCAGGCGGGCCATTGGGGGCGATCCGCGCCAAAAGGGTACGACCGCTTGGAGTAACGTCTGCCAAGCGCAATGCCCAGGTGCCGGACGTGCCGACTTTCGCCGAGCAGGGGTTCCCCAATTACGATGTCACGGGGTGGTATGGCCTTTGCACACAGTCGAAAGTGCCTCAGGCGATCGTGAGCAAGATCAACACGGACCTCAACAAGCTGCTCGCCAGCGGCCCGCTAAGGCAGCGGCTCGAGGATCAGGGCATCACGATCGCCACCAAGACCCCCGAGCAGTTCGCGGCGCACGTCAAGGCTGAGATCGCCCGCTGGACCAAAGTCGTGCAGCAGGCGAAGCTGGAAGCAGAATAAAACGCGACGGCAGTATGCGCGCCTGCGGGCGAAAAATTTACAACGTGCTGTAACGCTCGACGTGCTCGGGCACTGAAAACGCTCGGTTTTCCCCGGCCGCCGCGCGCGCCATTCGATGGTATGGACTTTGCTCGCCGCTAGGGCGTTTAACCGAAGGAGAGGCCCATGCCCCGCAAATCGTCCAGGACCGACGCGCTTTCCATGCTGAAAGCCGACCACGACAAAGTACGCAAGATGTTCAAGGACTTCGAAAAGCTCGATACCGAGGAGGATCAGGAAAAAGCACAGCTTGTGAAGCAGGCGTGCATGGAACTGAAGATTCATAGCCGGCTTGAAAACGAGATCGTCTACCCTGCGATTCGTGAAGCCATCGAGGACGATGACTTGATGGATGAGGCGCTGGTGGAGCACGAAGCCGCCGAAGAGCTGATTTCTCAGCTCGAGCAGATGCAGCCCGGCGACGAAATGTACGACGCGAAGTTCACCGTGCTGGGGGAGTACGTGAACCATCACATCGCCGAAGAACAGAAAGAAATGTTCCCGAAGGCGAGAAAGGCGAAAATCGATCTCGCGGAGCTGGGCGAGCAGATGACCGCGCGCAAGCACGAACTGATGAAGAGCGAATCGGCGACCCTGCAGGAGTAAGCCCGAGCCGGCGAGCTTCAGCCGGCGATTTCTCCGCCCGCAACGTGCAGGACGATGCCCGTGATGTACGAGGAATCGGCGTCCGATGCGAGGAACACATAGGCGGGCGCCAGTTCCTCCGGCTGCGCCGGCCGTCCCAAAGGCGTGGACTTGTCGAATTCTGCGACGCGCTCGGGACTCAATCCGGCATCCGACGGATTGAGCGGTGTCCAGACCGGTCCCGCGGCGATTGCATTGACGCGGATGCCGCGTTCCACCGCATGCAGCGCGAGCGACTTGGTGAAGGCGTTGATCGCCCCCTTGGTCGATGAATAGTCGAGCAGCGCTTTGGATCCTCGGATGGCCGTCATGGAGCTCGTCGCGATGATCGCACCGCCGGGCCTCATGTGGCGCAGCGCTGCGCGTGCAAGAAAGAAGTAGGCGTACATGTCGGTCCGGAAGGTCTTGTCGAATTCCGCGTCGGAGATCTCTTCGATATCATCCTTGCGGCGCTGGTAAGCGGCGTTCGACACCAGGATGTCGATCGCGCCGAAGGTCGAAAGTGTTTTTTCGACTGCCTCGTCGCAGGCGGCAGCCTCGGTCAGGTCTCCGGGCAGCAGCAGGCAGCGCCGGCCATCGGCCAGCACGGCGCGTTGGGTTTCCTCCGCGTCGCGTTGCTCCGCGGGGAGATAAGAAACCGCGACATCGGCCCCCTCCCGGGCGTAGAGGACTGCGACCGCACGGCCGATTCCCGAGTCTCCGCCCGTGACGAGTGCGGCTTTACCTTCGAGTTTGCCGGCAGCCCGATAGCGCCGCGCCTCATAGCGCGGTCGCGGCTGCAGTTCCGCTTCAATGCCGGGGGCCGTCTGGTGCTGTTCCGGAAAACGGGGCTTGGGTTCGGCACGCATCTGCGGCGTACGGGTCTCGGCTTTTTCGCGTGTGGCTTCGCTCATCGTCTGAATCTCCAAAAAGTGAAACGTCCCGCGACTCAGCCCTCGACGCGCTGCGGCCGGCACTCCGGATGGCCGCATTCGCACATCTTGTGCTGCTCATTTGCCGGCTGCTGATCCGCCCGAGCGCAGTACTCACAGCAATAGGCAAGGCTCGGTTCGACGGTGCAGCGGCACGTCGCGTGCCGGCATCGCGTGGATTGGGGCGCGTCAGTCATAAGTCTCCATGCACGAAAGGCGTCGGATCAACACTTACGTCAAGCAAGCTGCATGCCGGTGGTCTCCCGCAACACCGCCGCGGCGCATGAGGGCGCGCCGGTAAATCTTACGCGGCGCTTCGTGAAAAAAGTGCTTCTGCTGCAAACAGAAAGCGACGCCCGTGATTGGTGAGCGTGCGCCGCCACAGCAGCGTGGAACCGGCGAGAAGCGCTATAGCGCTGCATCTTAGTGAGCATCTGACTGGCGCGCGAGTCCGAAAGTGGCATGCGGATTGCTGTAGCCATTGGCGCCGTTTTCCCCCTTCATCGCGGCGCGCCAGCGCAACACGGAAGCGCGCGAAAGACTTGTAGCACCCAGCTGTTACGACAGGAGAGCCATGGCAGGAAAGATCGCAGTGATCAGTGACCACGCTTCCCCACTCGCCATTGCAGGTGGAAATGACAGCGGCGGGCAAAACATCTATGTGGCCAGCATCGCGCGCCATCTCCACGCGATGGGATACAAGGTCGACGTGTTCACGCGGCGCGACAACCCCTCGTTGCCGGATGTGGTCGAATTGAAGAAGGGGCTGCGCATCGTTCACGTCAGGGCCGGCCCCGCTGATGTGCTGCGCAAGGAAAGCATGCTTCCGGTGATGCCGGAGTTCATTGCGCGCATGGCGGAATTCTGCGCAGCCAACGGGAGCTACGATCTCGTACACGCGAATTTCTTCATGTCCGGGTTGGTCGCGGTGCGCTTGAGGCAGCGCTTGGGCATTCCGTTCGTCATCACGTTTCACGCTTTGGGCCGGGTGCGGCGCCTGCATCAGCGCGACGCCGATCAGTTTCCCGACGAGCGCATCGATATCGAGGATCGTACGGTGGAGCATGCCAGCGCGATCATTGCCGAATGCCCGCAGGACTGCGTGGATCTGATCTCGCTCTACGGCGCGGACCGGGAAAAAATCCGCATCATTCCGTGCGGATTCGACGCGCGCGAATTCTGGCCGGTAAGGCGCAGCTTTGCACGCCGGCTCCTCGGTTTCGGGAAAGACGAGCGGATCGTGCTCCATGTCGGCCGCATCGTTCCGCGTAAAGGCGTGGACAACCTGATCCGCGCGTTGGGATGCCTCGCGCGCGCCACAGGGATCAAGCCGCGGCTCGTCGTGGTGGGCGGCAACTCGGACGCGCCGGATTGTGCGGCGACGCCCGAATTCGCACGATTGCAGGAAATCGCGCACGCCGAAGGCGTGCACGATCGAATCCTGTTCACCGGCCGGCGCAGCCGGGAAGTGCTCAAGCTCTACTACAGCGCCGCCGATGTGTTCGTGACTACGCCATGGTACGAGCCGTTCGGCATCACGCCGCTCGAAGCCATGGCGTGCGGTACGGCGGTGGTCGGCTCAGCGGTTGGCGGCATCAAACACAGCGTTGTGCATGGCGCCACCGGCTATCTCGTTGCGCCGAACGATCCCGACGCCCTCGCCGGCCGGCTCGCGCATCTCTACCGCAACCCGGCGTTGCTGAGCAAATTCGGCCAGGCCGGCATGCGGCGTGTGCACGCGCACTTCACCTGGGAAGAAATCGCGAGATCGATGGCCAAGGTGTATGAGGAAGTGGCGCCGGCACGCGTAGCGGCGCTTACGGAGCGCAAGCACGTGGCCGCTCCACGTCTGTATCGTCAGCCGAGCGGGATTCCGGCGCGATGAAGACGCTGGAAGGCAGCGTTGCAATCGTTACGGGGGGCGGGCGCGGCCTCGGCGCCGAGATTTCGCGCACACTCGCGGCTGAACGAGCGGTCGTTGCAGTCGCGGATATCGATATCGGGAGCGCCCGTGCACTCGCGAGCACCCTCGAAGGCGACGGGGCGCGCTGCACCGCGCTCAAGCTCGATGTGCGGAGCGAACGCGACGCCGAGGCGTGCGTCGCGGAAGTGCGGAAGCGTTTCGGCCGGCTCGACATCCTGATCAACAACGCCGCAGTCGACTACACCCTGCCGCTGGATGAACTGAGCGTCGCGCAATGGGATGCCGTCATCGCTACGAATTTGCGCGGACCGTTCCTCCTGTCGAAGTATGCGAGCGCGGCCATGGCGGAGCGGGGCAGCGGCCATATCGTCAATGTCGCCTCGACCGCATCACGAAGAACGTGGCCGAATGCGTCTGCGTATCATGCGAGCAAGTGGGGGTTGCTGGGCTTGAGTCACGCGCTGCACGCGGAGCTGAGGCCGCGGCACATCAAAGTGAGCGCAATCATCGCGGGCGGCATGCGAACCCCCTTCCTGCTCGACCGCTTTCCCGACATCGATCCCGCGGTGCTTCAGGATCCGGCTCACGTGGCGGCTGCCGTCAAGTTTGTCCTGACTCAGCCGGAGGAGACCGTCATTCCCGAAGTCATGGTGCTGCCCATGCGAGAAACGTCATGGCCCTGAGGCTGGGCGAGCGCGCGGTTTTCGTGGACAAGGACGGCACGCTGATCGAGGATGTTCCGTATAACGTGGACCCGACGTACATCCGGTTTACTCCGCGCGCGATCGAGGGATTGCGGCTGCTCACCGATCGCGGGTTTCGCCTCTTCGTCATATCGAACCAGCCGGGCATTGCGCTCGGCCGCTACTCCGAGGCGGCGCTCGGCACGGTGGAGCGCCACATCAGGGATCAGTTGCTCGACAGCGACATCCGCCTCGAAGGCTTTTATTACTGCCCGCATCTGCCGCACGGCGCCATACGGCGCTACGCCATCGCGTGCGCGTGCCGCAAGCCCCAGAGCGGTCTGCTGGAGCAGGCCGCCCGCGATCACGGCCTGGAGCTCACGCGTTCGTGGATGGTGGGCGACATCCTGGATGACATCGAAGCCGGGCGGCGGGCGCGCTGCCGGACGATACTCATCGACAACGGCAACGAAACGGAATGGGACCTGACCGGCGAACGCTGTCCCGAGGCGCTGGCCCGCGATCTGCTGTCGGCGGCGCAAATCATCCTTGCGAGCGGCGCGGGAAGCCGCGCAGCCCCATGAACGTGAATGCCGGCGCGCGCGGCTGGTCCGCCGCGAGACGGATCCTGTGCGTGCGGCTCGATGGCATGGGGGACGTGCTGATGACGACGCCCGCGATGCGGGCGTTCAGGCAATCCGGAGAAAAGCGCACGTTGACGCTGCTGGCTTCCCGCGCCGGCGCGGCGATCGCGCCCTTCATTCCCGAGGTGAGCGACACGATCGAGTTCGTCGCGCCGTGGATGAAGCCCGAAGGCAGCAATGCCGCGCGCGATACCGCGACGATCGCCGAACTGAAGAGCAGGCGCTTCGATGCAGCCGTCATCTTTACCGTCTACAGCCAGAGCCCGCTGCCTGCGGCCTACCTGTGTTACCTGGCGGGCATCCCGTTGCGTCTCGCCCATTGCCGGGAAAATCCCTACCACCTGCTGACCGATTGGATATCCGAGTCGGAACCCGAGCGCCAGATCCGCCATGAAGTGCGCCGCCATCTCGACCTCGCGGCCGCGGTGGAGTGCCGCACCGGGGACGAGCGGCTTTCGTTCGTCGTCCCGGATTCTGCCCGTGAGCGCGCGGCCGCTGCGATGCGGAAGGCGGGCATACGAACGCAATCGCCGCTTGTTGTCCTTCATCCTGGCGCAAGCGCACCGTCGCGTCGCTATCCGGGGTCGAGTTTTGCCCGGGCCATGGACCTGGTTCTGGAGCGTACGGAGGGCGCAGTCGTTTTTACCGGAAGCAAGGATGAAGTCGCGCTGGTGGAAACCATACGCGCCGCCATGGCGCGAGAATCCTATTCGCTCGCCGGGCGACTGGGCCTTGCGGAACTCGGCGCCGTGCTCGAGCGCGCCGCGCTGCTCGTCGCGAACAACACCGGACCGGTGCATATGGCCGCGGCGCTCGGCACGCCGGTCGTCGATCTGTATGCGCTCACCAATCCGCAGCACACGCCGTGGCAGGTCAGAAACGAAGTCCTGTACGCGGATGTGCCATGCCGGTATTGCTATAAGAGCGTATGCCCTGCCGGCCATCATGGATGCCTCACGCGCGTTTCTCCCGAGTGCGTCGCCGATGCCGCCGAGCGTTTGCTCCGGGGCAGCACTGCGGCTGTCGGCTTCACGCTTCGCGGCGCGGACGCCGCGGATCGTGGCGCTGTCGTCTCATAGATAACCGGAAAGCATGTACACCCTGGGCATCAACGCAGTTTTTCACGATTCGGCGGCGTGCCTCGTCGCGGATGGGCAGGTCGTTGCTGCGGCGGAAGAAGAACGCTTCACCCGCGTCAAGCACGGCAAGCGGCCGGTGCCCTTCACTACATGGGAACTTCCCTACCACGCCATCGATTACTGCCTCAACGCAGCCGGTATTGAACTCGCGGATCTCGATTACGTGGCGTATTCATTCAATCCAGGCATCGTGCTCGGCAAGCGCCGCGATGAGGCCACGTTCTCCTTGCCGCTCGAGCCGAGCGCGCACGAGGCCGCCGGCGATTGGCTCTCGCCGTGGGAGCCGCTCGCGATCTCGTATGTGCTCAATGCCGAGCGCCAGTTGATCGACGGTGCACCCTTTCACCTGCGGCGCCGCTTCAAGAGCGCAAAGACCGGGCGCCATTGGCAATGGCGCTTCGTCGATCACCATCTTGCGCATGAAGCGAGCGCCTTTCTGGCGGCCCCATTCGACGCGGCGGCCGTGATGACGCTGGATGGCCGCGGCGAGCGCGCCAGCACAAGTTACGGCCACTACCATGACAACGAGTATCGGCGCATCGCGCAAGTTTGCGTACCGCATTCGCTCGGACTGCTGTACGAAGACGTGACGCGCCATCTCGGTTTTCTTCACTCTTCGGACGAGTACAAAGTCATGGCGCTCGCGTCGTACGGCAAGCCGGTATACGCGGCTCAGTTTCGCGACATGTTGCATGTGAACGGCGGCCAGTACACGATCGAGCCGCTCGGGCTCGAGGAACGGTTCGGCCCCGCGCGCGAGCGCGGCGCGCCGTTTACTGATCATCACTTCGATATCGCGCGGTCTTTGCAGCTGGTGCTCGAAGAAACCGTCGTCGCCCTCGCGCGCTGGCTCAGGGATCAGACCGGTTCGGACAACCTGTGCATGGCGGGCGGCGTCGCCTTGAACTGTGTGATGAACGCGCGCGTGCGCGATGCCGGCATCTTCCGGCGCGTGTGGGTGCAGCCGGCGGCCGGCGACGCCGGCACGGCGATCGGCGCAGCGTTGTGGACCGATTGGCGCACACGCGGCG
>DATFGD010000232.1:0-3757 GCA_035249725.1 Burkholderiales bacterium | reverse complement strand
CGCGGCACAGGCGTATCCCGCCAAGCCAATCCGCGTCATCGTCCCCAGCGGCGCCGGCGGGAGTGTGGACACGCTCGCGCGTCTCGTGGCACAGAAGATGTCGGCGAGCCTGGGCCAGCAGGTCGTGGTCGAAAACCGTTCGGGCTCGGGCGGCGTCATCGGCACCGAGATCGCGGCGCGCTCGGCGCCCGACGGCTATACGCTGCTGATGGCCTATGGCAGCCATGTCGTCAATCCCACCTTGTATCCCAAGCTGCCGTACGACACGGTCAGGGATTTCCTGCCGATCACGCAGGTCGCGGTGCAGCCGCTGCTGGCGAACGTGCATCCTGCGCTGCCTGTGAAATCGGTGAAGGAACTGGTCGCGCTGGCTAAGGCGAGTCCCGGGCAGCTCAATTACGGCTCGGCGGGAAGCGGCAGCGGCGGACATCTCGCCACCGAAATCCTCTGCATGATGGCGAACGTGAAAATGACGCACGTGCCCTACAAGGGCTCGGCCGCGGCGATGTTCGACGTGGTCGCCGGAAACACGCAGCTCATGATCCTGACGCTGATCACCTCCCTGCCTCAAGTGCGCGCGGGCAAGCTGCGTGCCATCGGGATCACGAGCACGAAGCGCTCGCCCATCGTGCCTGACGTGCCGGCGGTCGCCGAGACGATTCCCGGCTACGACGTGGAAGTTTCTTACTTCCTGCTCGCGCCGGCAGGGACGTCACGCGACATCGTCACGAAACTGAACGCGGAAGCCACCCGAGCGCTCAAGCAGTCCGACGTCGTGGAGCGTCTTGCCCGCGACGGTGCAACGCCGATAGGCAATACGCCCGAACAGACTGCGCGTTATATCGATCAGGAAATCGTGAAGTGGGGCAAGGCGGTCAAGGCTTCCGGCGCGAAGGAACAGTGAGCGCCAGTCCCTCTACTTGCGCGCATGGCTGGCCATCACGCGGCGATAACTGACCTGAAACCTCAGCGTCCCAGGGGTTGCATAATCGCAACCCGGGCCTCATATCAGTCGTTTGTTGCCATAGTGGGTGGTGGCCGGAGCGGCGTGCCAGCCCCGACGGAGTTGAGTAAATGAGAAAGATCCTGGAAATACATCGCGCGGGACCGCAACACTGGGTGGGCGACGGCTTCCCGGTGCGTTCCGTTTTTTCCTATGACCGGGCGGGTGCAGCGTTGAGCCCGTTCCTGCTACTCGACCATGCCGGCCCGGCGCGTTTTCCGCCGACCGATGAGAAGCGCGGCGTGGGCGAACATCCGCATCGCGGTTTCGAAACGGTCACCATCGTCTATGAAGGCGAGGTCGAGCACCACGACTCCGCGGGAAACGGCGGCCGGATCGGCGCGGGCGACGTGCAATGGATGACGGCCGCGTCCGGCATCGTGCACGAGGAATATCACTCGCGCGACTTTGCACGCGCCGGCGGGACGTTCGAGGTGGCGCAGTTATGGGTCAACCTTCCGGCCCGATTCAAGATGGCGCCGCCGGGATATCAGACGCTGCTTAAGCCGGACATTCCAGTGGTGGAACTCAATGGCGACACCGGCGTGCTGCGCGTGATCGCCGGCGAATATCAGGGTCACAAAGGCCCGGCGCATACGTACACGCCGATCAACGTGTGGGACCTGCGCCTCGATGCAGCGGCGAACGTTTCGCTCGCCGTACCCGAAGCGCACAATCTCGCGCTCGTCGTGCTGAAAGGCAAAGTCCGGATCAACGATTCCGAAACAGCCGAGCCGGACGAGGTCGTGATCTTCGAGCGGGACAACGGCGACGTTACGGTCCACGCCGAGCGTGACGCGACCGTGTTGGTTCTCAGCGGCGAGCCTTTGAACGAGCCGATCGCCGGTTATGGGCCGTTCGTTATGAACACGCGCGAAGAGATCCGGCAGGCTTTCACCGACTACCATGCAGGCCGCTTTGCGCGACCGGTGGATAAGCCCGTGCGCGTTTAAGCGCCACTCCAGCTAACCATGGAGGTAACAAGATTGCGTAAGTATCTGAGCCTGTTCGTAACCTGCGCCATGATGCTCGTTGTTTCGAGCGCAATGGCTGCCTATCCCGAACGCCCGGTGCGGCTCGTCGTACCCTATTCGGCGGGCGGATCGACCGATACCGTCGCCCGACTCGTCGCCTCACGGCTCACCGAGCGCATGGGACAGCAGTTCGTGGTGGACAACCGGACCGGCGCCGGCACGATCATCGGCACCGAAATCGTCGCGCGTTCGGCTCCGGACGGCCATACGTTGCTCATGGCCACGCCGCCGCTCGCGGTAAACCCGTCGCTTTACGAGAAAGTCCCTTATGTCCTCGCACGCGACTTCGCTGCGGTGACGAATGTAGCGGCATCCAGCAATTTGCTCGTGATCCATCCTTCGGTGCCCGCCACGTCGACGCGCGAGTTGATCGATCTACTTAAGGCAAATCCGGGCAAGTACGACTACGGCTCGAGCGGCATCGGCGGCGCGGGGCATCTCGCGATGGCGCTGTTCGTAAGCATAGCGGGTACCAATGCGGTGCACGTCCCGTACAAAGGCGGCGCGCCTGCAGTAGCCGATCTCGTCGCAGGCCGGCTTTCGCTCATGATGGCCAATCTCACCACGGCGCAGCCGCACATCCGCTCGGGCCGACTGCGGGCGCTGGGGATCGGGACCCAGTCCCGCTCCAAGCTGTTTCCTGAACTGCCTACGATCGCCGAGTCCGGCGTCCCCGGCTACGAAGCGAACAACTGGAACGGCGTCGTGGCGCCGGCAGGCACGCCGAAAGCGGTGATAGAACGCCTGCGCCGCGAAATTGCGGCGATCCTCAAGGAACCCGTAATCGCCGATCGCATGGCGAAGTCTGCGCTCGAACCGATTGGCGACACGCCGGCCGAGTTCGCCCGCTACCTCAAAGCCGAGGCCGATAAATGGGGCAAGCTGGTCAAAAAGGCCGGTATTCGCGCAGAGTAATACGCTTTTGTCGAAATCTCGTTAAGATCAAGCTGCGAAACGACGCGAGATTGCGGCATAATTCACGCCGTTCGCGGCCGCATCGGGCGTAGTATAGTCGCGGTCGCCGTAAGTGACTTATGAAAAGGGAGGGACGCGCATGAGACGCGCCGTAATGTTGTGCTCCGCGCTTGCGCTCTGCAGCGCTGCTGTAACCCACGCGAAATTGCCCCCGCCGACAGAAGCAGAGATCGCCAAGGCACGTGCAGCGAAGGCAAAGGCCGACGAACTGGCCAAGAAGCAAGCCGCTGCGCTCGCGAAGGCCCAGGATCGCGTGGTGGCGCATTACAAGCGCAGTAAGGACGGCGCCACCGCCGCCGTCGCCCCAGTGAAGGCCGGCGGCACAAAGGTCGCAAAAAAAACCGGGAAGGTCGAGCGACTGACATGTCTCTCCGGTAGTGAAGACCGCCATGCGCGCATCGGCGTCGAACTGGTAGACAAGAAGGTCGTCTCCTTCGCCTACTACAGCAAGTGGAAACCGCGCACCTGTTCGATCGAAGTGGCGCGCAACGGCCCTTACAGCCGCTGGGAGGACACAGGCACGACTTCCAGGGTGGTCCTGATGGAACAGAAAGGCGTTCTCCAAATCGACCACAAGGCGTCCGCTTATCGTTTCATTTTCCGCGATGTTGACCGCATGCGTTATTGCGGTATGGACGGCAGGATCAACGGGACGCTTACTGTGACGCGCGGCAAGAGCCAGTGCGAAGTGCAGGGCGTGATGGACGGCCACTCGAGCTGACGTTCTTGCGGCGGCGCCTGACGT
>DATFGD010000231.1:0-14092 GCA_035249725.1 Burkholderiales bacterium | reverse complement strand
CATGCAGGGCCAGACCGATACGGTACTGTCGGAGATCGGTCGTGCGCAGGCGGCGGCGCTCGCAGAGCGCCTTGCGGGCAGCACCTTCGTTGCCCTCTACAGCAGCGATCTTGTGCGCGCACGGGACACGGCGCACGCGATCGCGCGGCGCACCGGACACGACATCGTCACCGATTCCCGTCTGCGCGAGCGTCGCTTCGGCATCTTCGAGGGGCTTGCCTATGCCGAGATGAGTGAACGCCACCCGCGGGAATGGCAGTGCTTCCAGAGCCGGGATCCCGACTACGTCATACCGGGCGGCGAGTGCGCGCGTGAATTTCACCTGCGCTGTCTTGCGTGCCTGACCGAAATCGCCGAGCGCCATGACGACTGCGACGTTGCGGTGGTCACGCACGGTCTCGTGCTCGACGCGCTCTATCGCGCGGCACACGGCATGACGCTCGATACACCGCGCCCGGTGCCGCTCCTCAATGCCAGTCTCAACGGGTTCGGCTATCGCGAGCGGGTGTGGCGCATGAGTTTCTGGGGTGACGTTGCGCATCTGGAAACCGTGGCGGTCACGCGCTTCGAAGGCCGCAGCGTCTAGAACGACAACCGATCTCATGGCCGAACCGGAGGCCGTAATACTGGTCCATGGCTTGTGGGTGCATGGCGCGGTCATGGCGCTGCTGCGGCGGCGCATCGCGCGCTGCGGCTACCGGGCCGTGTGCTATTCCTATCCCTCGATGCGGCGTACGCTGAGCGAGAACGCGGAAGGCCTCGCGCAGTACTGCCGCAGCGTTGCGGCGCCCAAGCTCAATTTCGTCGGTCACAGCATGGGCGGGCTGGTGGTGCTGCGCATGCTCGAGAGCCCGAGAGAATTCGTTGCGGGCGGTGTCGTGCTGATGGGCACCCCGTACGGCGGGAGTTATGCCGCGCGCCGTCTCATGCACCTTCCCGGCGGGCCGGCGCTGCTCGGGTGCTGCCTGCCGGAATGGCTGGGACGGGAGCGTCCCGCGCGGCCGGCGCATCGCGATGTCGGCGTCATTGCGGGCCGTGTCGGCATCGGCCTGGGCCGGCTGGTGGCTCCGGACATGACGTGGCCGAACGATGGCGTCGTGGCCGTGTCCGAAACGGAATTTCCCGAAATGCGCGACCACATCGTACTCGACGTCAACCACACCGGCATGCTGCTTTCCCGCACGGTTGCGCAACAGGTGTGTGCGTTTCTCGGCCGCCGCGCCTTTCAGCACTGATGTATCGGTTTTGCTTCTTCATGGTGGCCGGTCTGCTCGTCATGACGGCAGGTTGCAGCAACATCGGTTACTACGTTCAGTCGGTGAGCGGCCAGCTCGATATCTGGCGCCGCGAACGCCCGATCGCTGAGTTGATCAGCGACCCCGCCACGCCTGCGGCACTGAAAGAGAAGCTCGCCAAGGTGGTGCAGATCCGCCGCTTTGCCAGCACGGAACTGGGGCTTCCGCAGAACGCCAGTTATACCGAGTACGCCGATCTTGACCGTCCGTATGTCGTCTGGAACGTGTTTGCCACGCCGGAGTTCTCGCTGCGGCCGATGCAGTGGTGCTTCCTGTTCGCGGGCTGCGTGAGCTACCGCGGATATTTTTCGCGCGAGGCGGCCGAGCGCTTCGCTGCGAGCCTTGCCGGGCGCGAGAACGACGTTTACGTGGGCGGCGTGCCGGCGTACTCGACGCTCGGCTGGTTTGCCGATCCGGTGCTCAACACCTTCATCCACTATCCAGACTACCGGATCGCACAGCTGATCTTCCACGAGCTTTCGCACCGGGAGGTGTACGCCGCGAACGACTCGGTATTCAATGAATCGTTCGCCGTCGTGGTGGAGCAAGTCGGCGTGGCGCGCTGGCTCGCCCGCTACGGCACCGAGCAGGAGCGCGAGCGTCACGCACGGGAACAGCAGTACCGCGCGGATTTCATCCGGCTCGTGCAGACGTATCATACGAGGCTCACGGCGCTCTACGAGACGGATACTGCGGCGGCCGAGATGCGGAAAAAAAAGGAGGCGATCCTCTCGGAGATGATGCGGGACTACGAGCGCTTGAAGGTGTCCTGGGATGGGTTCACCGGCTACGACATGTGGTTCGCGCGCCGCCCCAACAACGCACAGATCGCGTCGGTCGCGATCTATACGCGGCTCGTACCCGGATTTCGCGCGCTGCTGCGTGAGCACCGCGGCGATCTTCCGCGTTTCTATGCAGCGGCAAAGGCGCTGGCCGAAATGCCGGAGGAGGAACGCACCGCGGCGCTGGAGCGGCTCGCGGAAGGCGGTGCTTGAGGCAGCCGCGCCGATGCTGTATTTTTCTGCCGTTTTGCAACGGAGGTCACCATGCAATGTGCCAGCGCGAGTTTCGGCAACAACTATGCGATACCGTCCGAATACGCATTCTGCGCGCCGGATCGCCAGTCACACGTGAAGCTGTCGCAGAACTGTAATCCGCATCTCACCTGGAGCGGCTTACCGGCGGGAACGAAATCGCTGACGCTGATCTGCCACGATTACGATGTGCCGAGCAAGCCGGACGACGTCAACCAGGAAGGCCGCACCATACCGGCGTCGCTCCCGCGTATCGACTTCTACCACTGGGTGCTGGTCGACGTCGATCCCAGGTGGGGACTCATCAAGGCGGGTGAGTTTTCCAACGGCGTCACCCCGCGCGGCAAGCCCGGGCCTGACGGCCCGCGCGGCACACGTCACGGACTGAACGACTACACCTTATGGTTTGCATCGGACCAGGCGATGGCCGGGAACTATTTCGGCTACGACGGCCCGTGTCCGCCGTGGAACGACACTCTGCCGCATCATTACGTGTTTACGCTTTATGCGCTGGACGTTGAAAAGTGTCCGGTGAACGGCGTCTTCAAGGCGCAGGACGTGCTCGCTGCGATCCAGGGGCACGTGCTCGACAAGGCGGCATTCACCGGCCTCTATAGCCTCAATCCGAGCATAAAGGTTTGAGCCTTCCTCGCCAAAGCAGGCCGGCTGTGGCCGGCTTTTTTTTCGACCCCGAGCAGCGGCTGCGCAATCTGCCGCAGCCGACTTATCCCGACGAGCTGCCGGTCGTGGCGAAGCGCGAGGAAATCGCGGCCGCCATCGCCGCGCACCCGGTGGTGATCGTCTGTGGCGAGACCGGCTCCGGCAAGACCACCCAGCTGCCCAAGATCTGCCTCGAGTTGAAGCGCGGTGTGACCGGGCTCATCGGGCACACGCAGCCCCGGCGCATCGCCGCGCGCACGGTCGCCGCGCGCATTGCCGCCGAATTGAAAAGCCCGCTCGGCCACGCCGTCGGCTACAAGGTGCGTTTTTCCGACCGGCTTTCGGAGCATACCTACATCAAGGTCATGACCGACGGCATCCTGCTTGCCGAGACGCAGGGCGACCGGACGCTCAGGAACTACGACACGCTCATCATCGACGAGGCGCACGAGCGCAGCCTCAATATCGACTTTCTGCTGGGCTATGTGAAGCGGCTCGTTGCCCGCCGTCCCGATCTCAAGGTGATCGTCACTTCCGCCACCATCGATGCCGAACGCTTTGCGCGGCACTTCGATGGCGCGCCGGTGATCGAGGTTTCGGGGCGAACCTATTCAGTCGAAGTGCGCTATCGCCCGCTCGGTGATGGGAATGGGGATAACGAGAGCGACCTCGAGCAGGCGATCATCGACGCGGCGGACGAGCTTGCGCGCGAGCCGGCGGGCGGCGACATCCTGGTGTTCCTGCCCGGCGAGCGCGAGATCCGCGAGACGGCAGACGCGCTGCGCAAGCACGCGTTCGGCAAGACCGCGCCCGGTATGCGCAGCATCGAGATTCTGCCCCTTTATGCCCGCCTGTCGTTCGAGGATCAGCAGCGCGTATTCCGCACCAGCACCGCGCGCCGCATCGTGCTCGCGACCAACGTCGCGGAGACTTCGCTCACCGTCCCGGGCATCCGCTACGTGATCGATACCGGGCTCGCGCGCGTCAACCGTTACAGCTATCGGAACAAGGTCGAGCAGCTCCAGGTGGAGAAGATCTCGCGCGCCTCGGCCGATCAGCGCGCGGGCCGCTGCGGACGGGTTGCAGCGGGCGTATGCATCCGGCTCTATTCGGAAGCGGACTACGCCGGGCGGCCTGAATATACCGATCCCGAGATACTGCGCTCGTCCCTTGCGACCGTGATCCTGCGCATGAAGGCACTGAGGATCGGGAACGTCGAGGATTTCCCGTTTCTCGATCCGCCTGCCGCGCGCATGGTCGCCGATGGCTATCAGCTCCTCGCCGAACTGGGCGCGGTCGATGAGCGCAACGAGCTTACCCAGACCGGCGCACGGCTCGCAAAGTTTCCGATCGATCCGCGGATCGCGCGCATGATACTGGCCGCGCAACATGAGGGCTGCGTGGCGGAGATGCTCATCATTGCCGGAGCGCTTTCCATCCAGGATCCGCGTGAACGGCCGCTCGAGCGCGCCGATGCCGCCGACCGCGTTCACGAGCAGTTTCAGGACGAGCGCTCCGATTTCCTCGCTTACCTCAAGATCTGGAATTTCTTCGATGCCGCGCTCAAGCACCGCAAGTCGAGCCGCAAGCTGCAGACGCTGGTGCACGAGCACTTTCTTTCGCATCGGCGCATGCGCGAGTGGCGGGACATACACGCGCAGCTCGCCGCACTGGCGGGCGAGATGGGCATGCATCCGAACGAAACGCCGGCCGGCTACGCCGAGATCCATCGGGCGCTGCTCGCCGGGCTGCTGGGCAATATCGGATTGCGGACCGAAGACGGCGACTATGCCGGCGCGCGCGCCATCCGATTCACCCTCTTTCCCGGCTCTACACTGAGGAAGGCGCAGCCGAAGTGGGTCGTGGCTGCGGAGCTGGTCGAAACCGCACGCCTTTACGCACGCTGCGTGGCGAAGATCGAACCCGAATGGATCGAGCCGCTCGCGCAGGGCCTCGTCCACCGCCATTATTTCGACCCGCACTGGGAACGCGATCGGGCGATGGTCGTTGCCTTCGAACGGGTCACACTCTACGGAATGACGATCGTGCCGCGCCGCTCCGTGCACTATGGCCCGGTCAATCCCGTCGAAGCGCGGGAGATCTTCATCCGGCAGGCGCTCGTTGCGGGCGACTACGACACGCGCGCGCCGTTCTTCGAGCACAACCGCCGGCTGATACGCGAGGTGCAGGCGCTGGAGCACAAGGCGCGCCGCCGCGACGTGCTGGTGAATGAGGAGGAGATATTCGGCTTTTACGACCCCATCATTCCGGAGGGCATCGTCAACGGCGCGGGTTTCGACAAATGGCGGCGTGAAGCGGAACGGCAGGAGCCGAAGCTGCTGTTCCTTACGCGCGAATACCTGATGCGGCATGCAGCGTCCGACATTACGGAGCAGCAGTTTCCCGAAAGCATGCGGATCGACGGTGCGGATTTGCGGTTGCGGTATCGCTTCGAACCGGGACACCCGCTCGACGGCGTGACGGTCACCGTGCCGCTGCATCTCCTCAACAAGCTCGATGCGGCGCCGTTCGAATGGCTGGTGCCCGGTATGGTGCGGGAGAAGGTCGCCTACGCATTCAAAGCGCTGCCGAAGCAGATCCGCCGTCATCTCTTCCCTCTACCCGAACAGGTTACGGCGTTTCTCGTGGATCGAGGCGGAGCGATCAGGCAGACGTTATCGCTCGCGGACGCGCTGGCGCGCCACGTACAACGCGTGGTGGGAAATCCGGTACCAGCAGAGATGCCGGAGAGCATCGACTACCCCCAGCATCTCCGGATGAATTTTCGCGTGGTGGATGATGCGGGACACGAGCTTGCGAGCGGACGCGATCTGGTTGCGTTGAAGCGGCAGCTCGGAGAGGCCGCGCAGCTTACCTTCGGCGAAGCTGCGGACACCGGCATTGAACGCGAAAACATCCGGGCATGGGACTTTGGCGATTTGCCGCCGGAGATCGCTTTTACGCGCAACGGGCGCCGGCTCACCGGTTATCCGGCGCTGGTGGACGAGCGAGAGAGCGTCGCGATCCGGTTGTTCGATGTCCCGCAGGCCGCAGACGCGGCTATGCGCGCCGGCGTCGTGCGGCTGCTGCAGTTGTCGCTCAAGGAGCAGATGAAACAGCTCGAGAAAACACTGCGCGCGCTGGATCAGGCGGCACTGCAACTGCGGGGCGTGGCCGGGGTCGACGACCTCAGGGAAGATCTGATCGCTGCGATCGCGGATCGCGCCTTTATTGGCGACGATGCTGTGCCGCGGACCGGGCGCGAGTTCGAGTCCCAACGCGCACGGGCGCGTGCACGGCTTCCGGCAGTGACCGATTCAGCGATGCGGTTGTTCAGCGATATCGCCGCTGAATATCAGCGGCTCATGCTGCGCCTGGGAAGTAACGGCAGCGCGCTTGCGCGTCCGGCAGCCGACATCCGGGCGCAGCTTGCGCGCCTCGTTTACAAAGGATTTTTCAGCGCGACGCCGTGGGACCGGCTTGGGCACGTGCCGCGCTATTTAAGGGCGATGCAGGTGCGTCTCGACAAGTATGACAAAGACCCGGAGCGCGATGCGAAGCACGCAGCGAGCATCAGCGACCTGTGGAAGCGCTATGAAGAACGCCGCGAGCGTCAGCGTAAATCGGGCTCAGTAGACGGGCGCCTCGACGAATTCCGCTGGCATCTCGAGGAATTGCGTGTGTCGCTCTACGCGCAGGAACTGAAGACGCCGTACCCCGTCTCCTTCAAGCGCCTCGACAAGATCTGGAACGCCCTCAAATAGGGACCTATTCCGGCACGAGCCAGTTGACGGTCGCGCCGCCCGTGCCGGCGGACGCAAGCGCGCCCCATAGCCAGCGCAGCAGCGGGCGCGCCTCGTCCTCGAATTTCCACGGCGGATTGACGATCAGCATGCCGCAGCCCGGTATCGTCGAATCGGAATCCCGCCTGGCGACTTCCAGCTCCAGCTTGAGGATCTTGCGGATGCCCAGGTTTTTGACCTCGCGCTCGAAGTTGCGCATCGCGCCCGGCGCCATCAAGGGATACCAGACGGCATACGTGCCGGTTGCCCAGCGCGCGTGCGCCGCACCAAGCGCGCCTGTAATGCGCGCAAACTCCCCCGCACGATCGAACGAGGAATCGATCAGCACCAGACCGCGCCGTTCCTTGGGCGGCAAATACGCTTTCAGCCCCTGGTAACCATCGAGCAGGTGAACGGCGACCTGCCTGTCGCGCGCAAAGATGCGCTTGAGTTCGGCAAAGTCCGTCTTGTTGAGCTCGGTCAGCACGATCCGGTCGGCCGGACGGACGAAGCGCTTCGCGATGAGCGGCGATCCGGGATAGAAACGAAGTTTCCGTCCCGTGTTCTGTGCTTTTACTACTTCGAGATAAGGCGCGAGCGCGGGTGGGATGTCCTGTCGCCCCCACAAGCGGCTAATCCCATTTTCGTACTCCCGCGCCTTCTGCGCCCAGGCGTGCGTGAGATCGTATAGTCCGATCCCGGCATGCGTGTCGAGGTAACAGTACGGCTTCTCCTTCTCCGCGAGCGCGATCAGCAACCGCACGAGCAGCGCGTGCTTGAAGACGTCGGCAAAATTGCCGGCGTGAAAAATGTGCCGGTAGGCGAGCACTACAGTTTGTTGTATTTGGTGGCGCGGCCGCGGGATTTCTCGACCGGGTACTTCTTCGCATTGAGCGCGAGTTTCTTTTCGGCAGCAGCCGCGAGATCGATGTCGAGCTTGTCGCACAACCGCAGCAGGAAGAGCAGCACGTCGGCGCATTCCAGCGCGACCTCGTCGCGCGTCGAGCGCGGCAGATTCGCCGCCTGCTCGAACGTCAGCCACTGGAAATGCTCCACCAGCTCGCCCGCCTCGCCCGCCAGCGCCATCGCGAGATTCTTCGGGTTGTGAAACTGGTCCCAGTCGCGCTCTGCGGCGAACTGCGCGAGCCGTGCGCGCAGCGTCTCCAGATCGGTGGGGTGCGCCATGGTTCGGTCTTTCGGGTACACGCAGTAAACGCGCATTGTATACTGCACCCCGCTGCTACCCGCGGAGCACACCCAAGTGGATCCCGCCCTCGCCATTTCATCGCTACAACCGCGCCCGTCGATGCACGCCGCCGATCTGATCCTGCGCGCGGTGGCCTTCGCCGCACACAAGCACCGCGACCAGCGCCGCAAGGACAAGGACGCCTCGCCCTATATCAATCACCCGATACAGCTTGCGACGGTGCTGTGGGAGGAGGGCGGTGTGCACGATCCGGAGGTGATCGCCGCGGCGCTGCTGCACGACACGCTCGAAGACACCGAAACGACGTGGCAGGAATTGCGCGGCATATTCGGAGAGGAAATCGCTGACGTAGTGCTTGAAGTCACCGATACCAAGTGGATCAAGAAGGCGTTGCGCAAGCGGCTGCAGGTCGCGCGTGCGGCGCATTCGAGCGAGAACGCGAAACTCGTGAAGCTCGCCGATAAGATCTGCAACCTGCGCGATATCGCCGCTCACCCGCCTGCAGGATGGCCGCTGGAACGCAAACGCCAGTATTTCGAGTGGGCGAAGGAAGTGGTGGATCAGTTGCGCGGCACGCACCCCGAACTCGAGCGCCGCTTCGACGAGGTCTACGCGTTAAAGCCCTGACGCCCGTTCGTGTTGAGCTTGTCGAAACACGATCGGGTTTATCTGCTGACGCAGGCCGTCATCCTTCGATGAACTCAGGACGAACGGCCTGTTTGTGTCGCTTATCTGGACTCGACTGCAGGTTTTGCGCGGCCCATGATCCACGCCGGCACGAGCGCCAGCGTAAAGACGATCGCGACGATCAGGAAACTGTCGCGAAAGCCCATCGTATAGGCCTGTGCGTAGATCACGCGGCCGAGGAAGTGCATTGCGCCGGCGCTCTGCAAATCTTCCGCGACGCCGCCGCGCGCGAGCAGCGCTTCCATGGCGCGCAGCAATTCGAGCGTGGCGCTGTTCGCCGACGTCTGCAGGCTCGTCAGCGTATCGCTGTGAAAGAAAGTGCGCCGGTCCAGCGTCACCGACAAAAGATTGACGCCGAACGCGCCGCCGAGCTGGCGCGCGAAGTTGATCATGCCGGCCCCCTGACCGAGCAGTTCGGGACGCAGCGACCGAAGCGCGGAGACGTTCAGCGCAGGCTTGATCAAGCTCAGACCGACGCGCGTGATGACGACGCACACCGCAACCGTCCAGAACGTGGTGTTCACGTCCACGCCGGCCAGCCAGAACGAAGCGAAGGCGAAGCACAGCAGCCCGGCGATGATGAGCGTGCGTGCGGACAGCCGATCGCTGAGGTAGCCCGCGATCGGCATGCATACACCCATGATGAGACCGGCCGGCATCAGCATGAGCCCGGCTTGAAGCGGCGTCAGCTTCTGCACCGTCTGCACGAAGAGCGGCACGAGATAGGTGGAACCGAAAAGTCCGGCGCCGAATATGCAGGCCACGCAGGCCGCCGCTGTGAACTGCGTATTCGCGAGCACCTTGAGGTTGACGAGCGGTTGAGCGGCTCGCAATTCCCACAAAATGAAGCCGATGCCCGAAGCGATGGCGATGGCGAACAACGTAACGATGTAATCGGAATGCCAGCCTTCGCGCTGCCCATTCGAGAGCCCGGTCAGCACGGTCGCCAGGCCGGTGGCGAGCAGGGCAAAGCCCAGCCAGTCGAAACGCACGCGCGCTTGCTCGGCTTCGCGCTCGGGCAGAAAAAGGCTGCCGAGCAGGATGGCGATGGCGCCGACCGGAACCGCGACATAGAAGATGTAGCGCCAGTTGAAGTGCTCGATCATCACGCCGCCGAGCGTGGGGCCCAATGCGGGGCCGAGGATCACGCTCATCCCGAAGAATCCCATCGCCATGCCGCGCTGGCCCGGCGGAAAAACGCGGAACAACGTGTACATGGACAGCGGCTGGAACAGGCCGGCCACCGCACCCTGGATGACGCGGCACAGGATCAGCACATCTTCATTCGGGCTCGCGCCTGCGACCAGCAGCGCGGCGACGAACACGCAAAGCCCGCCGATGAAGGTCTTGCGCTGACCGAAGGTATCCATCATCCACGCGTTGAGCAGCATGCCGACCGTCATCGCGGCCAGCGCGCCGGTCGAGAGCCACTGCGCGCGGTCCTGACCGATGCCGAACGCCCCCATGATGTCGGGGATGGCGACATTGACGCTGGTGGTGGTCAGCATCGCGGTGATCGTGCCGATCATCACGGTCACCGTTGCGAACCACCGGTAGTGCGGTCCGTAACGCTCGAACAGAACTTCAGTCGTCTCGGAGCGCAATATAGATCTCCACCATCATGCCCGGGCGCAGGTCGGGGTTCTTCTCCGCCAGTTTGATGCGCACGGGGAGGCGCTGGGTGATCTTGGTGAAGTTGCCGCTGGGATTGGGATCAGGCAGGAGCGCGAATTTGTTGGTGGCCGCCTGCCCGATGCGGAAAACGGTGCCGGCGAACACCTTGCCCGGATAGGCATCGACGTGGATGTCCGCCTTCATGCCCGGCATGAGGCGCCCCACGTCGGTCTCCCTGACGTTGGCTTCGACCCAGATATCGTCCGGATCGTGGAACATGAGGATGCGCTGGCCGGGGGAGACGTGCTCGCCCTGGCGTACAAACGTCATGACGACCTTGCCATTGCCCGGGCTCACGATGCGGCGATCCGCGATATCGACCTCCTGGCGCTTGATCTCTGCGCGCAGCTCATCGGCCTGGTGCTCGAGTACGACGAGCTGGCGCTCCATCACCCGCAGTTCCCTGCGGCTCCCGCCTGCCGCGGACAGCGTGCCGCGCACCGCGGCCACTTCTGCCAGCGCTTTGCGGTGGTTCTGCTCCACTTGCTGATACGTGCTGCGCGCCCGCTCCATCGCTTGCGGAGAGAGCCACTTCGCTTCCGCCAGCTCGCGCGCGCGCCGGTAATCCTCCTGCGCCTGCTTGAGCTGCACCTGGAGGCTCGCTACTTCGGCCTGCGCGGCAGCGAGGCGGTTCGATTCGCTCTGATACTTGCCGAGCGTTTCCTGATCGACCTGGCCGGAGCGCGCCTTCACCACGGCCGCCTGGTTCTCCAGCGCCTCCAACTTGGCGGCGAGGACTTCGCGCTTCAGCTGCGAGTCGCGATCATCGACCTGGGCGAGGAGCTGGCCTTTCTTCACCACGTCGCCTTCGATCACCGGCAGCTCGGTGATCCAGCCGGAAACGCGGCTCGATATCGTGATCACTTCGCCGTCGATGCGGGCATCATCGATGTAAATATGCGTCCAGCGCTGGTAGAGCCAGTGCCCTCCCCAAACAGCGAGCATGACCGCAACCACGCCGACGATCCAGAGCTTGCCACGGCCGTTCGCGCCAGCATGCGGGCGTCGCGACTTCTCGTCGTGACCGCTGCCGGGTGCGCGATCGGACTCGTTCTTCTCCATGGGGATGCGGGACTCCTTTACGCCTTATGACGCCATTATCGTGCCGCGCGTTTGCGCGCCGCAAGCAAACGGGCCCATATTGTGGATGCCGAAGACCCGCGATCTTCCGTAATTGTGAGGCGGCGCGGTACGTTCAGCCTCGCATTACGTTGTGCCCGCCCTCGATACGTGGCCGAGTGCGGCGGAGTAGAATGTTCCGCGCCAACAGATCTGCATCGATTCACTTCCAAAGGAGGAGCTTCATCATGGCGATGAAATGGTATGGGTTCTGGCGTTCACTCGCGAGCAACCGCGTGCGCATTGCGCTCGCGCTGAAAGGTCTGCAGGCCGAAGAGGTCTCGATCAACCTGCTGCAGGGGCAGCAGCACGGCGACGACTACCGCGCGGTCAATCCGCAGCGCGTCATTCCGGCGCTGGTGGTGGACGGCGGACAGCCGATCTTCCAGTCGCTCGCGATCCTGGAATATCTCGACGAGACCAAGCCCGAGCCGCCGCTGTTGCCGAAAGACGCCCGCGGGCGCGCCCGCGTGCGCGGCCTCGCGCAGATCATCGCGTGCGACACGCATCCGATGATCGTGCCGCGCATCCGCAATTATCTGGAGAAGGAACTGAAGATCGACGAGCCTGCGCGCAATCGCTGGGCGCAGAACTGGATCGTCGAGGGGCTAAAGGCGGTGGACGCACATCTCGCGAACGAGCGTGAGACCGGCCGCTACTGCCATGGCGACACGCCGACGATCGCCGACATCTGCGTCGTGTCGCAGGTGTTCGGTGCGCAGTTCTTCAAAGCCGACACATCGAGCGTTTCGAATGTGATGCGTGTCTTTGCCGAATGCATGAAGCTCGATGCGTTCGATCGCACGCAGCCGATGAAGCAGCCCGGCGCGCCGAAGGAACTCACGCATTGATTGCTGCTCGTGACTTCACTTGTTGAGGGTGATGCGGGCCTCTTTCACCACTTTTTTCCACTTGGCGGCGTCCACCCTGAGCCGGTTCGTAAACTCCACCGGCGGTCCGCCGGCACGTTCCAGGCCCTGGTTCTCCAGCCACTTTCCGGTCGCGCTCGTATGCAGCGCTTTGGCGACCTCACGGTTCCATAGCATAACGATGTCCTTGGGCAGGCCCTTGGGTCCCCATATCCCGTACCAATGAACGACGTCGTAGCCGGGCACCGTTTCCCCGATAGCGGGCACGTCCGGCAACGCGCGCGAGCGCTTGGCGGTCGTCACGCCGATCGCCCGCAGCCGTCCGGCCTTCACGTGCGGGATGCTTGTCACGAGGGTGGTCATGCTTCCGCTCACTTCGCCGCTGAGCAGGCCAGTCATGGCGGGGCCGCTGCCTTTGTACGGGACGATCGTGTAGACCGCGCCGGTTTGCAACTTGAAAAATTCACCCGCCAGGTGATCGAGTGTGCCGATGCCCGCCGACGCGATATTGAGTTTGCCCGGATTCGCTTTGGCGAAATCGATGAGCTCCTTGACGCTTTTCAGCGGCGTCTTGGGGTGAACCGTCAGGACGAGGGGCGTGGTCCCGATCAGAATGATCGGCGTGATGCCGGTCACCGTGTCGTAGGGAACATCATGGAGCGCGCTGTTGGCGCCGTAGCTGCCGGAGACCAGGATGAGGGTGTAGCCGTCGGGCTCGGCGCGCGCCGCGATTCCCGCGCCCAGCGTGCCGCCTCCGCCCGGGCGGTTGTCCACGACGATCTGCTGCCCGAACACATCGGTCAATTGGGGCCCGATCAGGCGCGCGAGCGCGTCCGATCCGCCACCTGCGGCGAACGGTGTGAGCAGCCGGATCGGCCTGTTTGGATATTTCGATTGAGCCTGAACGCCCGCCGCAAGAAGTGAGAGCGCAATGGCAACGGCCGCGCAACGCACGAAGTTGATCATGGTTCCTCCTCCCGAACCGAAAATTCAGGTCAGTGTAACTCGTTCAGCTTGCCGCTGTTGTCCCGCGGGAACAGAAGCGCCGCAGGGAATACGGCTGCGCCAGCAGGCGCTCGATCTCGCGGACGATCCCAGGATGATAAAGAATCAGCGCGTCTTGCCGATCCTGGAGGCAACGATGTGGAGGCTGCCTTCCTCGGCGGATTCGTTGCGTCGGGGGTACGCCCGGACGCTTTGCAATAGCTTCTGACCCGTCGTCGCATCCACCAGCCGCGCGAGCTTGATTCCGGCGACACGCATGAGCGCGATTTCGGCGAGACTCAGCACCCGGCAACCTTGCTCGAGATGGCCGCCGAACGCCTGGTTGCGATCCGAAAGCACGAGGTGACAATGCACGTGATAGTCCGCAATGACGCCGCTCATGGCCAGAATCTCCACGCCTCGCGGCCGCGTGCGCTGATAAAACTTTCGCGGCGGGAACGACGCCCCCACTGCACCGCTCACCGCGATATCAGTCAAGCTTCCGAAGCCGGTCAGGATAACCCCGTCGCGGATGCGACGTTGCCTGCAGATCTCCCGGATTGATTCAAGCAGCAGATCGCCGTAAGCGAGTCGCACCACAACAATCTCACCTGCGCGCGCCCCGCCGGCCACCATTCGCTTAGCTGCCATCGCCTTGCTCCATATAGTTCGCTGCCGTCCCGACCCGCACGTCAAGCCGCGAGTCAAGTCCGGAGATTATACGTTTGCTCCAGTTCGGCGACGTCCTCACAGTCCAGGGATGGCAAGTCGCAGCAGGCCA
>DATFGD010000230.1:0-6813 GCA_035249725.1 Burkholderiales bacterium | reverse complement strand
TTAACGTGGCACGCATCAGCGTCCGCGGCTCCCAAGTCGAGCACTGGCTGAACGGCGTGCGTGTCCTGTCGTGCGACCTGGAGGACCGGGAATTCCGCGCTCGCCTCGCGCGCAGCAAGTTTCGGGACTACCCGCATTTCGCCCGTGCCGCGGAAGGTCACATCGTGCTGCAGCACCATGGCACGGAAGCGTGGTTTCACAACATCCGCATCGAGTGGCCGGCCTGAAGCGTGCGTGCGTCCGCATACCACGGAACACTTTCATTGAACCGCGAAGCGCGCGCATCGCAGCGAGCCGCAAGACTTACAAGCGCGGTGCAGCTTTTACAGAGGATCCGCGTGCGTGAACATCGGCACGAGCACGACCGCGGCGTGTCCCGGAATGCGCCAGCCCTCCTCCGTGTCGAGAGCGGGAGTACCGCTGCCGCCATAGCGCGGATCTTCGCTGGACCATAGCGTGCGCCAGCACCGATTGAGCGGGGGTGCGAGCAACGGCTCCGGCGCAGGCGCAAAGTGCAGATCGCGACCGAAATTGATTACGAGCAGGCGATCTGCACCGTCTTCGGCAAAGAAGCGCAGAACGAATGCTTCTGTGTCCAGTACGGCTCCCTCCAGGGTGCGGGATCGCTGCGTGCGAAAGACCGGGTCTGCGCGTCTCAATTTCAGCAGGTCGCGGTGTAGCGCATACACCGCGGCGTGATGACGGCGCTCGGAAAAGTCGAGCTTGCAGCGCGCAAAGGTCGCCGCATCGCCGGGATCAGGCAGCAACGCCTGGGCTTCCGGTGTAGCGGTGCTGCGGAATTGCGCAACGAACGCGGCACGGCCCTGCTTCACCGCGGCCGCAAGCTCGGGCTTGTGATCGGCAAAATAAAGAAAAGGCGTCGAGGCGGCGAATTCCTGCCCCTGGAACAGCATGGGCGTGCCGGGAGCGAGCAGCATGAGCGCCGTCATGGCGCGAAGGCGCCCCGCACTCGTGAGCTGATCCACGCGCAACCCGAAGCCCGAGTTCGCGATCTGGTCGTGGTTCTGGATGTAGTTTACGAATGCAGCAGGTTCAAGGTCGAACGTCGGCGTACCGCGTCGCTGTTTCTGCCACAGATAACGCTGTCCCTGATAGAGGTAACCCCGCTTGAGCGCCGATATCAGCTCCTGCGGCGTCCCCCGATAATCAGTGTAGTAGCCTTCATTGCGACCGGTGAGCGCGACCATCGCCGAATGGTGAAGGTCGTCGTTCCAGAGCGCATCCATCCCGTAACCGCCGCGCGCGACGGGGCGCACCAGCTTGGTGTGCTGCGGCTCGTTCTCCGCGATCACCAGCGTCGCCCGTCCGCGCGCCGCTTCACGAACGCGCTGAGTGATTTCGGCCAGCACGTGCACGTCCGAGGCGTCGAACAGCTGCTGGGTCGCGTCGAGACGCAATCCGTCGATGTGAAACTCATCGACCCAGTATCCGGCGTTGGAAACGAAGTACTCGCGCACCGGGCCGCAGCGCTCGCCGTCGAAGTTGATCGCCTCGCCCCACTCGTTCTCGTAGCGCGAGGTAAAGTAATCTCGGGAAAAATCCGCGAGATACCCGCCGTCCGGTCCGATATGGTTGTAGACGGCATCGAGAATCACGGCGAGACCGGCCGCGTGAGCGCGGTCCACGAAACGGCGCAAATCGTCCGGCGCACCGTACACCCGCGCCGGTGCATAGAGGTCCACGCCGTCGTAGCCCCAGCCGTAGCGGCCGGGAAATTCGGCAACCGGCATGAGTTCCAGCACCGTAACCCCCAGCGCAGCCAGCTCTTCGAGCTCGCGCGACGCTGCGGCCCACGTGCCTTCGCGCGTGAATGTGCCGACATGCATTTCGTAGATCACCTGACCGTCGAGATGCACGCCGTGCCAAGCGTCGTCTGTCCACGGATATGAATCCGGATCGACGATCTCCGAAGACCCGTGCGGGCCCTCCGGCTGAAAGCGTGATGCGGGATCGGGCAAGTCTTTGGCGCCATTCAGCCGATAACGGTAGCGCGCGCCGCGCCGGGCGTCTCGTACAAAACCGGAAAAGTAGCCTCGAGGGTCACGCTCCATCGCGTATAGCCGCAATGGTTCGCCGGGTGATGAAACGTCCGCTTCGAGCACGACTTCCACACGCGCGGCCTCGGGCGCCCACACCCGGAAGTGAACGCCTCCGCCGCTCTGCACTTCGGCGCCGAAAGGTAGCCGCCGAGATACCTTCAAGAACGGTGTGTGTGGAGGGTCATTCATGTCGGGCATCACGGTCGGTCCCGACAATTTGCGCGCGGCACCGCCTCAAACGGGTGCGCGCAATCGCATCACGCAACAAGGTCGTTACGCGCCATGAAAGGATACGGGCCCAACGGCCGATCGTTATATGCCGCGGTGCGCGGGCGGTATACCTTGTAGTAGACAAGCCCGAGCGCAGCGCCGGCGATCAATTCGTCGAAACAGCGCGCGAGATCCACGCGCTGCTCGACGAGAGACACGAGTCTGGATCGTCCGCCGTCCAGCACGGCATTTCCCGCAGCGGCGCGCCCGGCGTACCCGCGCATATGGTGGATCTTGAGTGAAAGGACGGATAGCCGATCGATGATCGTACCCGGGGTTTCACTGTGCAGCCGTGCGCCATTGTGCCGCGGCCGGTGGCCGAGACGTTCCAGCAGGCCTTCATCGATCGCCTGAACCGCATCGTTACGCTGCTCGTTGTAGCGATCGATGCGGCGCTTGGATGCGGCGATGTAAGCGTCCGCGACGTCGATGCGCCGCGCCTTGTCCTCTTCGATCCAGAGCAGCGCGTTGCAGCGATGGTCCTCTTCTATCCTGCGCCACACCGCCTCGAATCCCGCTTGTCTTTCATAGCGGGCGCTGACGGGACACAGCGCCGCGTCGTGAAATTGCGTGACGGCGGCGGCATTGATGTGTCTCACGAGCTCGTACGTCATCACTGGCGCTCCGTCCGTTCGTATCCTGACAGTGGGTGAAGCAAGGCACGTGCCATTTAATTCGTGTTGGCTTACTGCCAGAACGAATCTCGGGCGGCCCCGTCTTACCGCTTCAGCGATCCAGAGAGGAACAGAATGGAACTCCACCACAATTCCGGCAGCAAACCGGAAGCGACGAGCCAGGTGCCGTCGGCACCCGGTGCAAAAGATCACGACGAATGGTTGATCGACGAATCGATCGAGGAGACGTTTCCGACGAGCGACCCCACGCTGCCGGTCAGGCCGGGAAGCACTCTGTCCCGGCGCCATTCGTCACGCAAACCCTGATTGATGCACCGCCGCGGAGAGATGCAAGTCCCTGCGTCTGTCCCCAAAAACGAATCAGGTGGACGTTTTTTCAGGCACATCGTTTGCTTCTATCGGCGTGGCTGTGCCCGGGATGGCGAACCCACTGTGCCTCGTGCAGTCGAACCTTTTTTCGAGGAGCCGTGTATGCGAGTAAGCGAAGCGATGAGCCGCGACGTACGCGTTGCAAATCCGGATCAAACGATCCGCGACGCGGCGCGCATCATGAATGAAATCGACGCCGGCGTGCTGCCCGTTGGCGAGAACGACCGACTGGTCGGGATGATCACCGACCGCGACATTGCCGTGCGCGCGGTCGCCGAAGACAAGCCGCCCAGCACCAAGGTGCGCGACGTGATGAGCCGCGAAGTGCTTTACTGCTACGACGACCAGGACCTGGACGAAGTGGCAATGAACATGGGCGATGAGCAGGTGCGGCGGATGCCGGTGGTGAACCGCGAGAAGCGGCTCGTGGGTATAGTGTCGCTCGGCGACGTGGCCCAGACCGGCAATGCAACAACGACGGGCCGCGCCGTAGCCGACATCTCATCCCCTGGCGGCCATCACACGCAGAGCACCGGGTAACTGAGCCGCGCGCACCGCCCGCGGTGCGCCGAGCGCAGACGCGCCGCAGCACCATTTGCGGCGCGTTCTGTTTTCTCGGGTCTTCCCGCAAGCCGGGAACCGCCGGGTACGATCGCCAGTCGTACCGGGGCACGCAACGCGCGTGTTCGCATCGCCATATCGTTCCGACCGAAGTGCCGATGCTCGCCACATATTGCAAAAAGCGGGCGGAGTGCCGACGTGCTCGATCTCTGGTACAAGAACACCATCATCTATACGCTCAATGTCGCGAGCTTCATGGACGGCAACGAGGATGGCATCGGCGACTTCAAGGGGCTGACCGAACGTCTCGACCACATCGCGAAACTCGGGGTGAACTGCATCTGGTTGCTGCCGTTTTATCCCAGCCCGCGCCTGGATCACGGATATGACGTCACGAATTACTACGACGTTGCGCCGGAATTGGGCACGCTCGGCGATTTCGTGGAATTCAGTCATCAGGCGCGGCTGAGGGGCCTGCGGCTGATCATCGATTTGCCGATCAACCATACCTCCGATCAGCATCCCTGGTTCCGGCAGGCGCGTGCCGACCCGCATTCCGACTATCGCGACTACTACATCTGGTCTAAAACGAAACCGATCAACACCAACGACGGCGTGGTGTTTCCCGGCTACCAGTCGAGCGTGTGGACTTACGATCCGCGCGCCCGTGCCTGGTATTTTCACCGGTTCTATCCCCACCAGCCGGACCTCAATATTACCTGCCCGCGCGTGCGTGAGGAGATGTTCAAGATCGTGGGCTTCTGGCTTGAACTGGGCGTCTCGGGATTCCGTATCGATGCGGCGCCGTTCGTGGTGCAGGAAGTCAGCCCCGACCGGCCCACGCACCTGCGCTACGAGTTCTTCAGCGAGCTGCGCAACTTCCTGTCGTGGCGCAAAGGCGATGCGATACTGCTCGCGGAAGCAAACGTGCTGCCCGACGAGATGCCGGAGTACTTTGGCGACGGATCGCGCATCCACGTGCTGTTTGCCTTCCTTGTCAATCAATACGCGTTTCTCACGTTCGCGCGCCATGACGCCGAGCCGCTGATACGCGGACTGAACCTTCTGCCCAAGCTGCCGCAACTCGGGCAATGGGCGCAGTTCCTGCGCAATCACGACGAGTTGGACCTCGGACGATTGTCGCCGCAAGAGCGCGAAGAATGTTATCGCGCGTTTGCGCGCGATCCTGACATGCGGCTCTACGAGCGCGGCATCCGGCGCCGCGTTGCGCCGATGTTCCAGGGCGACCGGCGACGCATCGAACTCGCCTTCAGCCTGATGTTCAGCCTGCCGGGCGCGCCGGTCATCTACTATGGTGACGAAATCGGTATGGGCGATGAGCTCGCGCTGCCGGAACGCTGGCCCGTGCGCACCTGCATGCAATGGTCGGACGAGCAGAATGGCGGCTTCTCCAATGCGCCCGAAGAACGTCTGATCCATCCGGTCATCATGGAAGGGAAGTACGGTGCGCGCGCCGTGAATGCGATCGCTCAGCAACGCGACCCGGATTCGCTGCTGAGCTGGATGCGGCGCCTCGTGGATGTGCGGCAGTCATGTCCGGAGATCGGGTGGGGCGAATTGAGTCTGATCGACGCCCACGATGGCGCGGTGTTCGCCCACCGCCTGAGCTGGGAGGGCAATACCACCGTGGCGCTGCACAATCTCGGCGATCGACCGTGCCGTGTGCGGGTCGATCTCAACGATGAGGAGGCGGGCGAACTGACGGACCTCTTCGGCAACAAAGTTTACGAGCCGGATACCGGGGAGAACCGCGTGTTCGCGCTCGATGCTTACGGCTACCGCTGGTTCCGGCTGGACGGCATACGCCGCTGAGCGGCTCGCAGCGTGCGCTGTGGTAGGTGGTCAGAGGGGTGGAACGCTGGGGAATTCATGGAACAAGCGAACCGCATGGATGTGGAGTGGTGGAAGCGCGATGTGGTGTACCAGGTGTATCCACGCTCGTTTCAGGATGCCGACGGCGATGGTATAGGGGACCTCAAAGGCATCATCTCGCGCCTGGAGTACCTCGCGTGGCTCGGGGTTGATGCGATGTGGCTCTCGCCCATCTATCCGTCACCCATGGCCGACTTCGGCTACGACATCGCGGATTTTCGCGGTATCGATCCGCTGTTCGGTACGCTCTCGGACTTCGATGAACTGGTGCAGCAATCGCACCGGCTGGGGCTCAAGGTCATACTGGACTTCGTGCCGAACCACACTTCGGACCGTCACCCGTGGTTTCAGGAAGCGCGCAGCAGCCGGCACAGTCCACGGCGCGACTGGTACGTATGGCGCGATCCGGCGCCCGGCGGCGGGCCGCCCAACAACTGGCTCAGCGAATTTGGCGGCTCCGCGTGGACGTATGACGAGACGAGCGGCCAGTACTACTATCACGCCTTTCTCAAGGAGCAGCCCGATCTCAATTGGCGCAGTCCGGAAGTGCGGCGCGAGATGCACGACGTGTTGCGCTTCTGGCTCGACCGCGGCGTGGATGGATTTCGCATCGACGTCGTGCACCACCTGGTGGAGGACGCGCAATTCCGGGATAACCCGCCTAATCCCGCGTTCGAGCAAGGTATGCGGCCGAGCCACGCCTTGCTCAACACCCACACCGTCGACCAGCCCGAAGTACAGGAGATCATCGCCGGGCTGCGCAGGGTCGTGGACGAATATCCCGAGAAGCTCCTGATCGGTGAAATACACCTTCCGATCGACCGCCTCGTCACCTACTACGGGGTGGAACTGAGCGGCATCCATCTGCCATTCAATTTCAACCTGATCGGAGCGCCGTGGTCGGCCGCCGTGCTGCGCGACCTGATCGCGACGTACGAAGCCGCGCTGCCGCAAGGTGCTTGGCCCAACTGGGTACTCGGCAACCACGATACACTGCGCATCGCTTCGCGCGTCGGACCGGCAGG
>DATFGD010000229.1:0-8123 GCA_035249725.1 Burkholderiales bacterium | reverse complement strand
CGGCTTGGGTCCGCGGGCGCCAGCGGAATCAGCGGTATGCCGAGACGGCGGAAGTTGTTACGCAGCGATGGGACGGCGCTAAAGACGGCCCACCTAATGCCCGCTTTCTTCAAGTGCATCGTCAACTCGAGGATCAGGTGGCGCGCAATGCCGGCTCGGGCAGCGGCGAGATTGCCCACTTCGACAACGGCGGACGGCACGACGCGTTTGTTCGTCGTTGCAGAAAGCACTACATCGATGGGGTCGTCAAGATATCTCTCGAGAAACAGCGGTTCCGCTCCGGCTCGGCGCAGACCGCATGCAGCGACGAGCGAGCCATGGTGGCGAAGACTCATGAGCACCGGGAAAAACTGTCGCAGGCGGGCACCATAGGCGCGCAAGAAGCGTGCGGCAATAAAACGTTCAACTTCGGAGCGTTCATGCGCCGGCGCACAGGCGAATACCCATCCGCCCGCTAACGGCTCAAATGGGCTTACGAGATCGGTCCGAGCGCGGGCGAGAGCTTGCAACCCGTCTGCAAAGCTCATGGCAGGTCATCCTCTGTTGTTTCGAACGGCGGGGAATTGCCGTGACAGCGAAGACGATAGGCCCTAGCGCGTCAAGTTTCTGTTGGGAGGATGTGAAGAAAATGTGAAGCCCGCATCGGGCTATTCGAGAAAGACGATGGCGAAGTCGGAACCGCGACCGGGTTCGCTCGTGACTTCGAGTCGCCACCCGTACTGGTCGCAGATGCGCTTTACAATGGCAAGGCCGAGACCCAGTCCGGAACCCCGATCTTCTCCGCGGTAATAGCGCTCGAAAAGGTGGGGCAGGTGTGCCGCGGCGATACCAGAGCCCGAGTCGGTTACCACCAGACGGTGCGCGAGGTAGCTCACGTGTATGAACCCGCGCTCAGTGTGTTCTACGGCATTTCTGATGAGATTAGCGAGCACGGTATGCAGCGCCTGCCGGTTGACGGTGAGCGCGGTCGTACGATCGATCCTCACATCGAGCACGATGCCTTTGCGGCCGATCTCAGCGCGGAACGGCTCAGCGGCGTCGCTCACGCATTCGGCGAGCGCGACATTCTCGGATACGTCGAGTCCTTGTTCACGGGCGACGAAGAGCAATGTCTGTAACTGCTCTGCCATGCGGCGTGCAGCTTGGTCGATCATCTGAACGCGGGTGCGTGCCTTCTCCGGCAACGCGAGATCGCCCAGCAGCAATTCGCAACTGGTGTGGATCGCCGTGAGTGGCGTCCTCAGCTCATGACTGGCGTTAGCGGTGAAATCCTGCTCGTGTCGGATCATGCGCATCATGCGCGACTGGTAGTCATCGAGTGCGCGAGCGAGCGCCGCGACCTCCGCATCCTGTTCGGGGCGAACAAGCGGTGGATGCGCCAAGTCGTCGGGCGCCAGTTGCGTGACGCGCTGTGCAAGTTCGGTCAGCTGACGCGTCAGTATGCCGGCCAGCCAGTAGCCCAGGAACAGCGCGATGATGACCACGGAAGCGAGCGATAACAGCAGCAGCTTTCTGAATTGCTGTTCGCGCGCTTCGTGCGCGCCCACATCGTATACGACGATGAGGCGGGCACCGTCGGTATCGCGCACGGCCACATGGCGTTCCTCGCCCCCGATTCGCAGTTCGTGGTTTCCCACGGGCAGCACGGCCACGTCGCGGGGTAACTGCGCCGCTTCTTCGGCGGAGCGCGCCACGTAATAGGCGAAATTACGGCCGGTCTCAGGACGATAGTCGGCATCGTTGCGGAAATGCTCGATGAGCGAATCCGCCTCCTCTGTCACGATTTGGTCGATGAGCGCTTCCTCCATGTCGTCAGCGGCGGTATATAACGTGAGGCCAAGCGCACCGACAACCGCAATGCATAGCGTCGCGAACGCAAGGGCGATGCGCAGGCGCATATTTAGTCTAGGCATCGGTGCGCAGGCGATATCCAATACCGTGCACGGTTTCGATCGGGTCGCGTCCGCCTGCAGCCACGAGCGCACGTCGCAGGATATGCATATGACTGCGCAGCGTATCGCTCGTCTCCTGCAAATCTCCCCAGACGCGCGTTTCGAGCTCGCGCCGGTGGAATACCCGGCCGGGGTCAATCATCAGCAGTTCGAGCAGGCGGATGCACTTCGGTGGCAATTTCACCTTTGAACCGGCGAAACGGATGGACAGGCTTTTCGGGTCGAACGAGAGCGCACCGACTTCAAGTGCACGGCTAGTGCAGCGGCCCGCGTGGCGCTTGTGCAAGGCGATCAGCCGGGCTTCGACTTCCTTCAAGGCGAAAGGCTTTACGAGATAATCATCAGCGCCGTGTTCGAAACCTTTCAGCTTGTCTTCGAGCGTGTCGCGCGCCGTCAGCATGAGGATGGGCACATCGACACGGGCTTCTTCGCGCAGCTTGCGCGCGAGCGTAATGCCATCCATGCCCGGAAGAGTAAGATCGAGCAGAATGCAGTCGAAGCGCTCGGTAATCGCTAGATGCAGTCCGGTAACGCCGTCGCCCGCCGCATCCGGATTGTGGCCGCGCGCTTCCAGATAGTCATAAAGGTTCGCCGCGATCGCGGGATCGTCTTCGATGATGAGAACGCGCACGAGCGTATGCGCGGCGGTGCTACGCAGTTACGGGTTGCCAGCGCCCGTCGATCAAGCCCTGCATCGGCTTGAACTGGATCTTGTAGGCCATCTTGCGGCTTTGCCGGATCCAGTAGCCGAGATAGAGATAGGGGAGATCGAGCCGCCGGCAAAGGTCGATCTGCCAGAGTATGTTGTACGTGCCGAAGCTGCCGCCCGGGCTGTCCGGGTCAAAAAAAGTATAGACCGACGACACGCCGTCCTGCAGCTCATCAATGATGCTCACCATCCGCAGCACGCCGTCCTCCCGAAATTCCACCAGTCTGGAATCCACGTTGCTTTGCAGAAGAAAGTGACGGTACTGCTCGCGGCTGTCCTGGTCCATGCCGCCGCCGGCATGCCGCTGTGACTGATAGCGCAGGTAGAGCGCATAGTGTTCGGCGCTGTACCTCAGTTCAAGGACTTCGGCGCTGAGCTGCGAATGTCTTCTCCAGGTGCGGCGTTGCGCGCGGTTCGGCCGGAATTCCTCGGCCAGTATTCGGACCGGCACACACGCACGGCAGTGATCGCAGTACGGACGATAGGTGAAGGCCCCGCTGCGCCGGAACCCCGCGCGCACGAGCTCGCTGTAGACCGGCCCGTCGATCAGATGGCTCGGCGTTGCCACCTGCGAACGCGCCATCCGGTCCGGCAGGTAGCTGCATGGATACGGCGCCGTCGCATAGAACTGCAACACCGACAGCGGAAAATCAGTCAAATAAGTCATCGTCGAAGCACCAATCGCCCGTGCTCTGGGGATAGTTTACCAATTCCGCCAGTTTACCCATAAAGTCGGCACGCGGGATTTCGCGTGCGCCGAAAGACGCAAGGTGCGGTGTCTGCATCTGGCAATCGATCATCCCGTAGTCCCAGCGCTCGAGCTGCTTCACCAGATGCGCGAGGGCAATCTTGGAGGCGTCCGTGAGTCGCGCGAACATGGACTCGCCGTAGAACATGCGCCCGATCGCGACACCGTAAAGCCCCCCGGCGAGCTTCCCCTCGATCCAGGTTTCCACCGAGTGCGCGCGACCGCGCCGGTGCAATGCCCCGTATGCAGTAATCATATCTTCCGTGATCCATGTGCCGGACTGGCCGGGCCGAGGCGCCGCGCACGATCGGATGACGGTCTCGAAAACGTGGTCGGTCCGGATGGCGAAATCGCGGCGGCGCAGCCGTTTCTGTAGCGAGCGCGAGAGCTTGAGTTCCGCCGGAAACAACACCATGCGCGGATTCGGCGACCACCACAGGAGCGGTTGTCCCTCGGAGTACCAGGGGAATATGCCGCGCCGGTAGGCGTCCGTGAGCCGCTCGATCGAGAGGTCGCCTCCCGCCGCGAGAAGTCCGTTCGGCTCGCGCAGCGCGCGTGTGACGGGAGGGAAAGGGTCCTTGGTGCCGAGCCACGGAATCATGCCGGCTATTGTAGGCAAGTCTGATTCCGGACCGCCGCAGACTTTGCCCCTTGTCAAACCGCGCTACGGCTCCCTGCCACCTATATCAGGGCCCGCGGATCGCAAACGATTCAAATCGCGCGGCAAGTTTACTCGACATGCCAGCGTCTAGTTCACAGCGCGCCCGGTCCTCGGACAGCCCGGCGGCAGCGCAGCCCCGACTGCGATAGGTCTGCACGACATAACGCCGCGCACCGCACGCAGCGAGCGTATCCGCCACCCGATCGAGGACCTCGAACGAGAGCAGGGCCGGGTGCACCGTGGTGCGGAACTCGTGCGCAACGCCGCTCTCGAGGACCAACTCCATGCTGCGCCGCGCGCGCTCGCCGCTGCCCGGCACGCCGGTTACCGAGCGGTAGCGATGAAATTCCGTCTTGATATCCATACCGACCCAGTCGACGAGCGGCAGCACTGCAGCCAGACACTCGGGGCGGATCCCGGCGGTGTGCAGGCCGGTTTTGAATCCCATCGCTTTCACTGCGCGCACTGCATCGGGCAGCGCCGGCTGCAGCGTGGGTTCTCCGCCGCTGAACACCACGGCATCGAGCAGTCCCCGGCGCCGTTCGAGAAACGCGACGACATCCGTCCACGGAATTTCGGTGCGCCCACGCCGCGGGAGCAGGTGCGGATTGTGGCAATAGGCGCAGCGCCAGGGACATCCCTGGCAGAACACGACGGCAGACAAGTGTTCGGGGTAGTCCGTCGTGGAAAGCGGAACCAGCCCGCCAACGCGCAAGGTCACTGTTCCTCGAAGAACCGGCGTTCGTGGAACTCGCCCTTCTTGCCGATGTTGAAAGACGAAACGGGGCGGTGATAGCCCATCACGCGGGTCCAGACTTCGCAGCGCTGGCGCTCCTCATCCTTGAGCCTGATCGTGGGTTCGGCCAATCCGTTTTGCGTCATGTCGTTCATCTGTTGCCTCCCTGGTTGTGGGTTCGGTGTCACGCCGCTTTCAGCGCCGCACGCTTGGTTGCGATCAGATCGTCATCGCAGCGCGGGCAGAATTCATGCTCGCCGGAGAGATAGCCGTGTCGCGGGCAGATCGAAAACGTCGGCGTCACAGTGATATAAGGCAGCGAAAAGCGCTCCAGCGCGCGCCTGACCAGCCGCTTGCACGCTTCGACCGAACTGAGCTGCTCGCTCATGTAGAGGTGCAGCACGGTGCCGCCGGTGTACTTGCGCTGCAGCGCTTCCTGCCGCTCCAGCGCTTCGAACGGATCGTCGGTGAAGCCGACCGGAAGCTGCGAGGAATTGGTGTAATACGGCATGTCGTGCGTGCCGGCCTGAAGAATATCGGGGTAACGCTTGCGGTCCTCCTTCGCGAAGCGGTAGGTCGTGCCTTCGGCCGGCGTCGCCTCCAGGTTGTACATGTGGCCGGTCTCTTCCTGAAATCCGCGGATGCGCCCGCGCACATGGTCGAGCAGTCGGCAGGCAAAGTCGTGGCCCCAGTCGGTCGTGATGTCGTGCGCGTCTGCGGTGAAATTGCGGATCATCTCGTTCAAGCCGTTCACGCCAGCCGTCGAAAAGTGATTGCGCAGCGTGCCGAGATAGCGTTTGGTGTACGGGAACAGGCCGTTGTCCATGTGGCGCTGGATCAGCTTGCGCTTGATTTCAAGGCTGTTGCGCGCGATGTCCAGCAGCGCATCCACACGCCTCAACAACGCGGCCTCGTCGCCGCGATACAGATAACCGAGCCGGGCGCAATTGATCGTCACGACCCCAAGCGAGCCGGTCTGTTCGGCGGAGCCGAATAGACCGTTGCCGCGCTTCATCAGCTCGCGGAGGTCGAGCTGCAGCCGGCAGCACATCGAACGGATCATGTTGGGCTTGAGATCCGAATTGATGAAATTCTGGAAATAAGGCAGCCCGTATTTCGCCGTCATCTCGAAGAGCAGCGTGCTGTTGGGATGGTCCCACGGGAAATCGGGCGTCATGTTGTACGTGGGAATCGGAAACGTGAACACGCGATCCTTCGCATCGCCCGCCATCATCACTTCGATGTAGGCGCGATTGATCATGTCCATCTCCGCCTGGAGTTCACCGTAGGCGAAAGGCATTTCCATGCCCCCGATCACCGGAATCTGATCGCGCAAGTCTTCGGGGCAGGTCCAGTCGAAAGTGAGATTGGTGAAGGGCGTCTGCGTCCCCCAGCGCGAGGGCACGTTCAGGTTGTAGATGAGTTCCTGGATGCACTGTTTCACTTCACGATACGACAGGCCGTCTTTGCGGATGAATGGCGCCATGTAGGTGTCGAACGATGAAAACGCCTGCGCGCCGGCCCACTCGTTCTGCAGCGTCCCGAGGAAGTTCACAATCTGTCCGACCGCGCTCGAAAGATGCTGCGGCGGTCCCGCTTCGACTTTTCCCGGCACGCCGTTCAGGCCCTCGACCAGCAGATTGCGCAGGGACCAACCCGCGCAGTATCCGGCCAGCATGTCGAGATCGTGGATGTGGATGTCCGCTTCGCGGTGGGCTGTGCCGATTTCCGGCGGATAAACGTGGGACAGCCAGTAATTTGCCGTGACCTTGCCGGCGACGTTGAGTATCAGTCCGCCCAGCGAATAGCCCTGGTTGGCATTGGCGTTGACGCGCCAGTCCTGCTGATCCAGATATTCGTTGACCGAGGTGGCGACATCGATCAATGTGCGCCGGTCCTCGCGCAGGCGCTTGCGCTGGTCGCGGTAAGCGATATAGGCACGCGCGGTCCGCACGTAGCCCGAGGCGATCAGGGTCTGCTCGACGCAGTCCTGGATCGTTTCAATAGGGGGAATACCGCTGCGCGGTTGTCGTCCCAGCGCTGCGATGACTTGCGCAGCAAGTTCGGTCGCCGCGCGGCCGTCATACTCCCCGGTTGCAGCACCGGCGCGCGCCACGGCTGACGTGATCTTGGCGCTGTCGAACACTGCCGTCCGGCCATCGCGCTTGACGACTGAATCTGGTGGGACTGCGCTGGTCAGTGCTGCCACAGTGCTCATCTTCCTCCCTTGAACCCCAATATATGGTGGTCTCTGTCTCGCAGGAATCAATATATCGCGGGTACGGAAGTAAGTCGTAGTGTAATTTGCGGGCTTTTTGACCCAGGTCAAAAAAATACGGGCACTCGGCTGACGTATATCAAAGTCAAGGTCTTCGTCCGGACCTACGATGGCGTCACAGTAAAGAAAGCCGAGCGTGGGCAGTATGGTGAGGCGAGCGATGGGGCTTTCGATCATCCGGTGGGGAGGCTCGCGCGCCGCCGTGGGATCAATACACAAAACTGCATATCCACGTAGAAAGGAATCGTAATGTACAAGCACATCATGTTGCCGATTGAAGGCGACGAGCTCTCGACTAAAGCGGTAAACGAGTGTTTCAGCCTCGCGAAGTCGATCGGGGCCAAGGTGACCGTATTGCACGTGGTGCCGCACGCCAACATGCGCGTCCCGACGGGCTTCACCTCTCACATCGTGAATGACCTCAAGAAGCAGCGCGAGGAAGAAGAAGTCGAGAACGGACGCAAGATGTTGTTGCAGGTCGAGGCGGGCGCGGAACGGGCAGGTGTCAAATGCGACAACATCGTGGTCGTCGGTGACAGCCCTTACGAGGAAATCATCCACAGCGCCGAGGAAAACGACTGCGACCTCATCATGATGGCATCACACGCGCGGCGCGGGCTGGACGCGATGCTGATCGGCAGCGAAACTGCGCGGGTACTGAAGCACACCAAAATTCCGGTTCTCGTGGTGCGCTAGCTGCAACCCCGCGCCGCGCGCCCATAGGCTGGTGTTACTGACGCAGCGTCTTGCTGCCTTTCTGCTGAGTCGTCACGCCGTTACAAGCGGCTTGGAATGCTTGGCCTCACGCTCGAGACAATAAGCCCAGCTCGTGTCCCGCTTCCAGCGCGACGGGCTGATCAGCGTGCACCCCAACCGCGTCGGCGGCGATGTTACCCGGTCGCGGATAGCGGGATCACGCCTACGTGCGATGGACGAGCACCGGAATCGTCGTGTGCGAGAGGACTCTGCTCGTTTCGCTCCCGAGCAGCAGGCGCGAAAGGCCGCGGCGGCTGTGTGACCCCATGAATATCAGGTCGCA
>DATFGD010000228.1:0-2869 GCA_035249725.1 Burkholderiales bacterium | reverse complement strand
GCTTCGACCCGGACCGCAGTTTCGCCGCCGTGTCCAAACTCGGCAATTCGATGAGCATACTCTCGGCCCATCCGTCGCTGCCGGCGAATTCCGTCAAGGAACTCATCGCACTTGCCCGCGCGAAGCCGGGTGAAATCAACTACGCCTCGTCCGGTGTAGCGACCGCCAATCATCTCGCCGCCGAACTCCTTTGCTCCATGGCGAATATCAGGATGACGCACGTTCCGTACAAGGGCAGCGGCGCGGCGCTCCCGGCGCTGATCGGCGGCCAGGTGAAACTCGGCTTCGGTCCCCTCCTCCCGGCCATTCCGCACGTCAAAGCCGGACGCCTGAAGGCGCTCGGCGTAAGCGGCGCCCAGCGCTCCCCCGCCGCCCCTGACATTCCGACGATCGCCGAACAGGGAATGCCCGGATTCGAAGTGAACTCGTGGTATGGGGTGTTCGTGCCGGCGAAAACGCCCAAGGCGGTCGTGACGCGGCTGAACAAGGCGGTCCTCAACGTGGTGACATCGCCCGATGTCAAGGACCGGCTCGCGCGCGACGGGGTCGAAGCGGAAGGGAGCACGCCGACGCAACTCAACGCGATCGTGCAGAACGAGCGCAAGGTCTGGACGAAGGTCATTAGCGAAGCCAACATCAAAGTTCAATAAAAAGGAAAAGCATGCTCAATGCGGCCATCGTGGGGCTGGGAAGGTGGGGCCAGAATCTCGTCAACAACGCGCAGGAAAGCGACAAGATCCGCTTCGTGGCGGGCGTGCTGCGTCACGTCGAAAAAGCGAAGGACTACGCTGCCCAGCACGGCCTCAGGCTGTATGACGATTATGCCAGGGCGCTCGCCGATCCGAAGATCGACGCAGTCGTACTCGCCACGCCGCACAGCGTGCACGCCGAGCAAATCATCGCAGCCGCCAAAGCGGGCAAGCACGTCTTCACCGAGAAGCCTTTCACGCTCGACACCGAGTCGGCCGTCGCCGCGGTTCGCGCGTGCGCAAGGAACAAGGTCACGCTCGCCGTCGGTTACAACTGGCGCTTCCAGCCGGCATTGCAGGAAATACGCAGAATGCTCGACGACGGACGTCTCGGGACACTGCTGCACATCGAGGGCAACTTCTGCGGACCGAGCGCGTATTTCTACGGACGCGAGCACTGGCGTCAGAAGCGCGACGAAGGGCCGGCGGGCGGCATGGCGGGACGCGGGGTGCACGTCCTCGACGCAATGCTGTATCTGGCGGGCCCGGTCGCGTCCGTGCAGGCGCAGAGCTTCCGGCGCGCACAGGACTTCGGGCTCGACGACACGACGTCGATGCTGTTCAGGTTTCGCAACGGCGTCACGGGATATCTCGGCACGATCATCGCAACACCGGAAACGTGGCGCATGCAGGTCTTCGGCTCGCGCGCGTGGATCGAAGTCGGCGATATCGAGCACCTCACGACCTGGACGATGCGCGTGTGCTACGTCGATCCCAAAAACCCGCGGGCCAAGAACGCACCGCAACTCATCACGTTCCCCGACATCAGCACGGAGCGCGCGGAGCTCGAACACTTCGCCGCAGCCGCTGCAGCGGGGCGACCGCTCGCTGTTGCGGGCGGCGACGAAGTGCACGGCGTCACGGTGCTCGAAGCGATCATGGTTTCCGTCAAGTCTGGGAAGCCGATAGCGATCGGCCAGCGGACCGCGCCGGCTGCGAAGCGCGCTGCGAGCAAAACCGCACCGCGCAAGAAGGCGCAACGTCGAACGAAAACCCTGCCCCGGAAACGAACTCGTCGATGACGCGGCTCTCGCCACTCTACCGCACAAGCGGCATTGCGTCACACGAGTTGTCGCAGTCCAGCAAATAACGACGTCAATCCGCACGATTTTTGTCCGAGTGTGAACTAATACACCGGACCGCTCCCGTACGTCGGTCTATTCTTGAGTCGCTTTAGCAAGCGAATCAACGGAACAAGCGATGGTTTTACAGGAGCAGTCATGGAAAGTGTTCTCAAACTGTTGATACTTGAGGATATAGCCGGGGATGCCGCTCTCGAAATGGCCGCGCTCAAGCGGGCGCGCCTCGCCTGCAAAAGCTTGCGTGCAGAAGGCCAGCGCGACTTCGTGACGCAGGTCGAAGCGTTCTGCCCCGACGCTGTGCTTTCCGGACTCACGCCTCCCGCTGACGAAGGCTGGTCGCTGCTCGACTTCATGCGGGAAAAAAAGCCCGACGTCCCTTTGATTGTGGTGTCCGATGCCATCGGCGAAGAACAGGCGGTGGAAGCACTCAAGCGCGGCGCCGCGGATTATGTTGCAAGATCGAATCTGGCGCGTTTGCCCTCGGTGTTGAAGCGGGCGCTCGACGAGGCCGAGAACCGCAAACGCGCGGCACGGCTCGCGCGCGTTGAAGCCGTGCGGGCCGCAATCGCCTCGGCCATCGCGCGAAATAGCGACCGGCAGAAACTCTTCGAAGCTGCATGCCGGATCGCAGCGGAGCAAGGCGGTTTCAGGCTCGCCTGGATGGGCCTGGTGACGCCGGAAGCGTCCGCGCTCAAACCGATCGCATCCAGCGGACACGACGCGGGCTATCTCGAAAAAGTGGCACGGCTCGCTGTGCGTGTGAACCAGGACGATTGCCGCGGCAAGGGGGACGTGTTCAAGCGGTTTGGGAGCGTTGTGGTCAACGATATCCTCGAGGAGAAGCATTTCCTCCTCAAGGACGACGCGCTGACGCGCGGCTACCGTTCGATGATCGCGCTGCCACTCATCGCCGGGCACCGGGTCGCCGCCGTATTCAAGATCTACGCAACCGAACCGAACCACTTTCGGACCGAGGAAAGAAAAGTCCTGGCCGAAATGGCGGGCGATCTGTCATTTGCGCTCGACCATCAGTCGCGG
>DATFGD010000227.1:0-3036 GCA_035249725.1 Burkholderiales bacterium | reverse complement strand
AGAACTGAAGGTGCGTGCAGAAGGCGTTTATGTGGACTGTACGTTTGGGCGTGGCGGACACAGCCGGGCAATTCTGGCCCGGCTGGGAAGCCGGGGACGACTGATCGCGCTGGACCGCGATCCGGAAGCCGTTGAAGCGGGACAAGCGATCGGAGATGCGCGCTTCACGATGTTGCACGGCGCATTCAGCAGGCTCGGTGCGCTGCTCGAGGCACGCGGTATCGAGCGCGTGAATGGCATCCTGCTCGACGTGGGAGTCTCGTCCCCGCAGCTTGAGAACGCTGAACGCGGCTTCAGCTTCAGGACGGATGCGCCGCTCGACATGCGGATGGATCCGAGCCGCGGGGTTACGGCATCACAGTGGCTGGCGGGCGCGTCCGAGCGTGAGATAGGGGAGGTGATAAGAAACTATGGCGAAGAACGGTTTGCTAAACAGATTGCAGCAGCGATTGTTGCGGCTCGAGCGCGCGGACCTCTTGCTACCACACGGCAACTTGCCGCGATCGTGGCGCAAGCCGTTCCTACGCGCGAACCACGGCAGGATCCGGCGACGCGCACGTTTCAGGCTATACGGATTCACATCAATCAGGAGCTTGAGGAGTTGTCGTTAGTTCTACCCCAATGCGTTGAGCTGCTTGCCCCGGCAGGGCGCCTGGTCGTGGTGAGTTTCCACTCGCTCGAAGATCGCATCGTCAAACGCCTTCTGCGTCAGCACGCCACGAGCGATGCCCCGCCGCCGCGCGTGCCGGTGAGGGCCCGGGATATCGCGCCGCCGCGCCTGAAGCTCGTGGGGCGTGCCCAGCACCCGAGCGCGGCGGAAATCGCAGCGAATCCGAGAGCGCGAAGTGCGGTGATGCGCGTCGCCGAGCGGAGCGGCAGCGCAGACACCGGCGGCAGGAGCGAGGGGTAATGGTCCGGCTCAATTTTGTGTTGTTCGGTGTTCTCATCGCTTGCGCGCTGGCGCTCGTCACGGCACAGCATAAGGCCCGCAAGCTTTACGTCGACCTGCAGAACCAGCAGGAGCTGGCGAAACGGCTGGAAGTGGAGTGGGGACAGCTTCAGCTCGAGCAGCAGACCTGGGCGACGCACGGTCGCGTGGAGCAGATTGCCACCGAAAAACTCAACATGCGGGTGCCGTCGCCCGCTCGCGTACAACTCGTCCCCGCTCGGATCGCGGGAGAAAAACCGTGAGCCCGGGCCTGCACGCACAATTCCCCTTAAGGCTGCCTGCATGGCGTTCCCGCGTGCTGGTCATCGCACTGCTCGCCTGTCTTGCGGTGCTCGCGGCACGCGCCTTCTACCTGCAAGGCTTTCACTACGACTTCCTGCAGCGCAAGGGTGAATCGCGTTACTCACGTGCGCTCGAAATCCGGGCAAATCGCGGCATGATCGTGGACCGCAACAAGGAGCCGCTCGCGATTTCGACGCCGGTCGAATCGGTAGCCGCGAGCCCGGCCGACGTGGCGGCCACGCCGGAACAACTCTCCAGGCTCGCCCGGCTGCTTGGCATGGATGCCGCCGAGGTGACAAGAAGGCTGGCGGATCCCAAGCGGGAATTTGCCTACCTCAAGCGGCAACTTCCCCCGGAACAAGCGGAGAAGGTCATCGCGCTCGGCATACCGGGCGTCTTCCTGCAGCGCGAATATCGCCGCTACTACCCCGCCGGCGAAGTGACTGCTCACATCATTGGCTTTACCGGGGTGGATGAAAATGGTCAGGAGGCACTGGAGCTGGCGTTCGATGACGTGCTCACAGGCAAGCCGGGGGCCCGTCGCGTCATCAAGGACCGGCGCGGTCATATTGTCGAGGACGTTGAAGCGATCCAGCAGCCCCAGGACGGCAAGACGCTGACTCTTGCGATCGACGCCAAGTTGCAGTACCTCGCCTACCGCGAACTCAAGAAAGCGGTACTCGAGCATCGCGCCAAGGCGGGCGGGCTGGTCGTGCTCGACGCGATCACGGGCGAGGTGCTCGCGTTGGCAAACGTGCCCTCGTACAACCCGAACAACCGCGGGCAGTTCGACCCCAAGCGCACGCGAAACCGCGTGGTCACGGATCTTTTCGAGCCCGGTTCCACGCTCAAGCCGTTTACCGCGGCTGCAGCGATAGAAGCCGGAACCGTCAGCCCGGAGACGGTGATTCAGACCGCGCCCGGTCACCTGACGATCGGCAAGCGGACGATCCACGACGCGCATCCTCAAGGCGCGTTGACGGTCATGCAGGTCATCCAGAAGTCGTCGAATGTGGGCGCCGCGAAGATGGCGCTCGCCCTGCCGGCGGAGACGCTGTGGACGCTGTTTCACCGCGTCGGCTTCGGGACGCCGCCGCGCTCGGAGTTTCCGGGTGAAGTGTCGGGGCGGTTGCGCGCCTATGCGAGCTGGCGCCCGATCGAGCAGGCAACCATGTCCTATGGACACGGCATTTCGGTCTCGCTGCTGCAACTTGCGCGGGCTTACAGCATTTTCACTACCGATGGGGAGCTGAAACCCGTCACGCTGATCAAGCGCGAGGAGCCGGCAGCCGGCACGCCGGTCATCTCAGCCGCGACTGCTCAGGCGGTACGCCGGATGTTGGAGCTCGCGGTTCAGCCGGGCGGTACGGCGCCGCGTGCGCAGGTCGTCGGCTACCGGGTCGCCGGGAAAACGGGCACAGCGCGCAAGATAGAAGGCAAGGGCTACGCGATGAACAGGCACATCGCCTCCTTTGTCGGATTTGCGCCGGTCTCATCCCCGCGGTTGATCATCGCGGTGATGATCGATGAACCGAGCGCGGGACACTACTACGGCGGTTCGGTCGCCGCGCCCGTGTTCAGCCGGGTTACGGCCGAAGCGCTGCGCCTGCTCGGGGTCCCGCCGGATGCGCCCGTCAATAGCGTCGTTCTGCCCCCGTCATCCGCGCCTGAAATCAAGGAGGAAGTGTGACCCAGGCACTACGCACACAGCGCGTATCGCGGAACACCCGGGAAACCTCCGGGCGGCTTTCGTCCACAACCCTGGATGCGCTGAAGGTGCGCCGCCTGGTGACGGACAGTCGCGC
>DATFGD010000226.1:0-2675 GCA_035249725.1 Burkholderiales bacterium | reverse complement strand
GGAAAGGATCGAGGTAGCGAGTTCACGATCTACCTTCCCATGCTGCCGCAGCCGAAGCAGGCGACGGTTCGACCCGAGCCGCGCCCGTCGCCTCGCAGAGCGGCCCCCCGTCGCGTGCTGGTCGTGGACGACAATGCTGATGCAGCGAATACCCTGTGCAGCATTTTGAAATTGTTTGGTCATGAGGTCCGTTGTGTGTATGACGGACCGTCGACGCTTTCTGCTGCGGAGAGCTTTCGTCCGCATGTGGTGCTTCTGGACATCGGGCTGCCTGGGATGGATGGCTACGAAGTGGCACGTCGACTTCGGGCCGATCCCGCCTTTCATGCGACTACGCTGATCGCTGTGACGGGATACGGACAGGGCGCTGATCGTCTTCAGTCACAGCAGGCTGGCTTCGATCAGCATCTGACAAAGCCCATCGATGCGGACATGCTTCACAACATCATCAGTTCGTTACGGCCCGAACCGGTCGCCTCGAGCAAAGGCGGGCGGGTTCATGGCGGGTGATTGAGCCGCTACGTCGTCTTCGGCGGTAATGTCTTGATGAATGACTTGCGCTCGGCCAACCGTTCGGCGAAACGCCTCAGCGCGGGGTGAGCGGTGCGCCACTCGACTTCCGGCAGCGCCTGGTCCAGGTAACCCAGCGCGTAACCGGCGGCAACGTCGGCAAGCGTAAAGCGTCCGCCGAAGCAGAACTCGCCGGATCCCAAATCTTTTTCTATCGTAGCGAGGCCGCGGTCTATCTTGGCGCGCTGCCGTGCGAACCACGCGGGCGCGCGCTGCTTTTCCGGCGGCTCACGGTATTCGTGATTGATGATCACCGTTGCTTCCGCGATGCCGTCCGCGAGCGCTTCCCAGCGCTTGACCTCGATGCGCTGGTCGAAGGGATCGGGAATGAGTTTCGGCCCGCTCCCCAGCGCGTCGAGGTACTCCACGATGACCGGCGAGTCATAGAGTGCGCGGCCGTCGTCGAGCACGAGAGTGGGCACCTTGCCGAGCGGGTTGAACTGTGGGACTGGTGAATCGGGCGCCGACGGACGCTCGACGGAGTACTCGTACGGGAGGCCTTTTTCCTCGAGGACGATGCGGACCTTGCGCGCGAACGGACTGTTGGGTGAGCCGAGCAATTTCATAATGCCTCCCTTGAATTTCCTGCTATCCCTGTCAACATGCGTGAGCCTCCTTCAATGCTTACACTTCAGGAAGTGAAGGATATGCGATTTTTTGTGCCGACCGATGTCGAATTGGAGGCTCGCCCTCCGACTAGGCAGAGAAACCGAGCGCTGCGGAGGCATACCGAAGCGTTTCCTGCTTCGATTTTCAAGGAGATAGCAATGAAAGGTCAATCCAACACCAAACCCATACCGGAAGGCATGCACAGCGTCACGCCGCACCTGGTTTGCGCCGGTGCAGCCGACGCGATCGACTTCTACAAAAAGGCATTCGGCGCAGTGGAGGAAGCCCGCCTGCCCGGGCCGCAGGGCAAAATCATGCACGCGATGATCCGTATCGGCGACTCGGCCGTAATGCTGGTCGACGAAATGCCCGAGTGGGGCGCGCTGGGACCGAAGGCGCTGAAGGGCTCACCGGTCACCATTCACCTCTACGTGGAAGACGTGGACGCGTTTGTCGCGCGCGCCGTCAAGGCCGGCGCGAAGGTCACGATGCCGGTCGCCGATATGTTCTGGGGCGACCGCTACGGCAAGATCGAAGATCCGTTTGGCCATCACTGGTCGGTCGCCACCCACGTGCGCGACGTGAGCATGGAAGAAGCGCAGCAGGCAATGCAGCAGCAAAGCGCCTGACTCAAAGCACTTCGTTGAGCAGGTAGTACGTGTTGTCGATCAGCCGATGACCGAGGCCGCGCTTGCGCCACGCTTCGAGCCGGATCTCCTTACACCGCGGTGCATACTTCTCGAATATCTGGTCGAGCCGCTTCGCCGTCGCAGGGTCGCGGATGCCGAGCGTGATCTCGTCATTGGTCTCGAAAGAACGGTCGTCGAAATTGCTCGATCCGATCGAGCACCATACGCCGTCCACCGTCATCACTTTTTGATGGAGGAGGGTGTCGGGATATTCGAATAACCGCACACCGCACCGCAGCAGCTTTTCGAAATTGCGATGCCCTGCGTGCTGAACCATCGGATTATCGGATCCCGCAGTGGACGGCATCATCACGCGCACATCGACGCCGCGCCCGACTGCTGCACCGAAGGCGTCGATCGCTTCGGGTTCAGGAATGAAATAGGGATTCTGGATCCATATCCGTTGCCGGGCGAGGCAGATTACCGTGTGGTGGAGGATCTTGACTGCGGGGGCCGAACCCTCGGGTTTGAGGAACGCCGCGTGGATCATGACTTCACCGGCGTTTTCAAGTGTTGGGAAGACGTCGTCGCCCAGGAAGAGCTCGCCCGTTTCGCCGGCCCAGTTCTCGCTGAACACCGACTGCACCGCGTTCACTATCGGGCCGTGCAGTCGCACGCTGACGTCGGCAAAGTGGTCCTTGTCCTCTGCGTTACCGAGCCAGGTATCGACGATGCAGTGACCGCCGACGAAAGCAATGCGGCCATCGATCACGACGAGCTTGCGATGATCGCGCTCGTTGATGACGCCGATGTTGCCGATAGTCCGGGGATGGAACTTTACCACCCGGCATCCGGCTGCCTTCATCT
>DATFGD010000225.1:0-2469 GCA_035249725.1 Burkholderiales bacterium | reverse complement strand
CAGCGCAACGAAGAGCCCCATGAAGCCGACGGTCATGGGCAGACGATCCCAGACGAGCGACGCATTGTCGGGCGCCCAGTGGTAGTAGCCCGAGCCCACCGCAACCAGCGCAGCACCCAGGAACAGCACCGTCCACGATGCCTGGGCGCCGTGCACCTGCCGGAACGAACAGAGCGCCATTCCAGCAACGCCGACGGCGAAGAACGCGACGTTCGACGCGACATTGAGGAAATTCGGCACGCCGAGTGCCGCGCGGCGGTCCGCAAAGTCGTGATAGGCGGGATCCTGCGCTATGGGATCCAGCGACAACGCAACGGCCAGCAGGGTTAACGATACCCCGCATAGCGCCCATTCGCGCCAATGCCCGATGGAGGCGTGCTTTTCCGAAGTTTGCACGTTCGCGCCGAAATCACCCCAAAGAGGCCGGGACGAAATTCTAGCGCCGTTTGCTGTGTCGCGACCGCGAGAGCAGCGTTATCCGTTCAAGCACTCCTGGGCAAACGCGGATACCACAGGAGCCGCAGATACCGCGCCCGGGTCAGCACATCGAGGAGTTTCTGGTGCTGTTCGAACGGCACTTCCGGGAATCGTCCGGCCAGCTCGCCGGCGGAAAACGGCGCCTTCACTTCAGCGAGCCATTGAAACGTCGGCACGTACGGCGGCGGCACCGCCATCTGCAGCGTGCCCTGTTCACCTGCGTCCGGATGCCATGAATAGACGCGGAGCATCTCGCTCGCCGCGGTGGGGAATTCGATACGCGTTCGAGGCTCGCGTTGAAATGACGTCGCGTGCTCTATGCGTTTGAGCCTTTCGGCCTCGGGCAGCGGTGCAAGATACTCCGTCGAAATGGACTGGATGACGTTCGGCACGGCTTCGAGCGCTTTGTGCGCGCGCTGCAGTGCCTGCTGGCGCTGCGCTGCGCTGCCGCGCACGCCGTACATCGGACGGCGCCATTCCGGGTCCTGCAGCAGGACGTAGCGCAGCTGCTCGAGAAATGATTCGACGATAGCCGCGGGGCGGATGCCGATGCTGATGGCAAACGAATCCTGGTCGGCGACCGTACGGTGCCACGTGCCGCGCGGCAGAAAGAGTACCGAGCCCGGTTTCATGTCCACCGCTTCGAACTCGGACTCGACGACTTGAGGAAAGCCTTTCTCCACCTGCGGGTACATCTCGTCGTACGGCGCAGCGCCCGGCGCGAATTGACCGCCCAGCGGATAGGCATACTCCCTCATCGGCGCAACCTCGAAGCGCTTCGTCCCCGCGAGCTGTATCGAGAATACGTCCTCGCTGTCGAAGTGCGTCGGCGCGCCATCACCTTGCGGAGAAGCCCAGACCGTGATGCGGGTGCAGCTCTCGTCGATGCCCAACTCGTTTTCGAGCGCGCGCAGGAATGCGGTCGCGCCCGGCACGCTCGCCTCGATATCGGGCAGATAAACGCTCAACCCGATCTCGTATAAATGCAGCGGATTGATCTCATGCACCGAGAGCATGCGGGAGCTTTTGGCGCCCTGCCCGAAGCCGAGCCAGCCACGGTACCCGGATGCCAGCGCGCGAAAGCTCGAAAGCTCGCGCGATGAAAAGGGCGCGGGCAGGCGAGACAGCGGGCCGTGTGCATGGAAGACCCGCTCCGGCCAGTAATCACGAACGAACTGCTGGACCGTTGTCGGCGAAACGAGCGCCGCGAGTACCGAAGGATGCGTAACAAGCATTTTTTTCTTGTTCAATACGTAAGCGGCGCAAATCTATCGAGGATAACTTACCGCAAACTTACAGCGCGCTTGCCGCATGCGAGCTCGCGGCGTATGGTGGCAGCGCATTGCACCGCGCAGTCCGGAAGATGGAACGAGCTGCGCGTACCGTTCGTCTACGGAGCGTCCAACACGTGAAATTTCCCATACCGATTCGCATGGGCGGATACGGCCCGGCGACAACGACGTGCAGCCGCGGGCTGAAGGTGATCGGCGACCGGCTGCAAGCGCAGTTCGGAAAGGACGTCGACGTCAAGTACGTCTGGAACGTCATGGACTTCGGCTACCAGGGCGGCGACCTCTTATGGATGACCGAGCACGGCATACTGACCTTGTGCTACCAGTCGACGAGCTATCTTGCCGACCGCGTCCCGGAGCTCGACTTCGCCGATCTACCCTTCCTGTTCACGACGCTCGAAGAGGCGCGGGCCGCAATGGACGGCGCGCTGGGCGATTATCTCAGCCGCAAGATCGAAGAGCGCATCGCGTACCGCCTCCTCGGTTACTTCGAGAATGGCTATCGCCATCTTTCCAACCGCCTGCGCCCGGTACACGCGCCCGCCGACCTCAAAGGCATGCGGGTGCGGCTCATGCCGGGGAAGGTGCATCACCGCAGCTTTGAGCTTCTGGGTGCGGTGCCGTTTTCACTCGGCCTGAAACCCGGCCTCGAAGCCGTCATGTCCGGCGAAGTAGATGCGCAGGAAAACCCCCTCGCCAA
>DATFGD010000224.1:0-3603 GCA_035249725.1 Burkholderiales bacterium | reverse complement strand
TCCTGCCAGTTCTTGCGGAAGGTGCACGCGATGCCGCCGTGGCGGACGGATTCGCGGTAGTAATCCGACCACCCCTCCCAAACGCAGATCGCGGCCAGGTGTGGCGGCTGCAGCGCCGCGGCGCGCCACTGGCTGCTCGCGTAATAGGAGATGCCGTTCAGTCCCACTTTGCCGCTGCACCACGGCTGAGCCGCAGTCCATTCGATGCAATCGTAGAAATCGCGGTTCTCGCGCGCGTTGTTGTGATCGAGATAACCCGGCGAACGTCCGGCGCCGCGCGAATCCACGCGCACGCAGACGTAATCGTCCGGTACCCATTTCTCGGGATCGACCACTTCCCAGTTCTGATACTGGTTGCTGCTTCCGGCGACTGCGTCCGGATAATCGCGCGCCATGATCTCCCACGCCGTCTTGTAGCCTTCCTGGAACGCGAGACCCTTTCCGTACGGGCCGTAGCTCACGAGCGCGGGATAGCGGCCTTCTGCGACCGGCCGGTAAACGTCCGCGCGCAGGACGAGTCCGTCGTCCATCGTGATCGGCACGTCCCAGTCGATGCGCATGCCGTCGCGGATTTCGCTCTTGTACTCGCTCATCGTCTTCCTCACTTTACGGGGATGATGGGAAGCATCAGCCAAGAGCTGTACTTGCCGCCTGAATAGATTGTGTTCTCGGCCCCGGCATTGTAGTCGGCGTGATAGTGGGTGTACGGCGCGCTCCCCACGCCGTCACGCGGCTGGATGTCGATGCGGATGCGGTGGCCCTTTGCGAACACCATGCTGGTCGGCCAGATCTCGACCTGGCATTCGACCGGCTCATTGGGCTTGAGCCACCACCGTTCGTTGTGCGCGTGATACGGGCGATAAGGCAGCGAGCGCTTTTCATCGAGCTTGCGGTGCGAGGCGCGCAGCCACCCCTTCGTCACGCACGGAATCGCCTGGCCGTGCTGCCCGACTTCGCACACGTCCTTGCCGTCCGGCCCGACGTTGCGCAGCGTCGCGAAGATGTCCATGTCTTCGGACGTGCTCGATACCCAGAGATTGAGCACGATCGGGCCCGTCACTTCGGTGTCTTTTTCGAGCGGCGGCGTCTGGAACGAAACGCCGGTGCGATTGAGCGTGCCGTGCGAAGTGGCAAGCGAAGAGCCGGAAGCCACGCCCGCGCGCGTCATGCCGGTCGCCGAATAGGTGAGTTTCCCCTCCTTTTCCGGAAGCGAAGTCGCGAGCCGGCCTTCGACCGCATCGGGGTCGGCCGAGGGCTCGCGCTCGACGTGGAGGTACATCTTCGTCCATTGCGTGCGCGCGAGCGGCCATTCGTTCTCGGTCCGGAACGCGTAGGCCTTGGTGCCGCCGCCGGTGCGGATTTCGAGCTTGATCGGCGGCTCGTCCAGGATGCCGGTGTCGATGCCTTTCAGCCAGTGATCGAACCAGCGCAGTTGATCCATGCGCCCTTCTTCTGAATGGAAGGGATGGAAGTGGGTCCCGGTATGGATGCGCAGTTTCTTGTGCTTGGAGGCCGCGCACATGTAGCCTTCGGTGTTGCCCCGGAGATGCATCGCGAATCCGCCCCAGTTGCCGACGCTGTAGAGCGGCACCGTGATCCTGTCCCACTGCGCGCTGCACATGCGCCAGTATTCGGAATCGAGATCGTTGCGCATGTAATTCCACATCATGTCGTTGTGGAAGGCGTCCGGGTTGTAACTGCGCGGCCGGCCGAGCAGCTGATGCGCGGTGTGGGTCAACCACCAGTTCCCGATGAACCCCAGTGCGAAGATGCCGCCGTGATAGGCCTGATCGCGGTACTGATCGGCGCGCCCCTCCCATGGCATGATGGCTTTCAAGGACGGCGGCTGGAGATTCGCCGCGCGCCACTGCGAGGCGGCGTGATAGGAAATCCCGAGCATGCCGACGTTTCCCGAGCACCACGGCTGTTTCGCGATCCACTCGATCGCATCGTAGGTGTCCATCGCTTCCTGATGGGAACTCGGGTCGGACTTGCCGGGCGATTTTCCGGAGCCCCGCATATCGACGCGCACGCAGGCGTAATTGCGCGGGCACCACCACAGCGGGTTCACCGTCTCCCAGTTCATGTAGGGGTTCGCCTTCTCCTCGAGATCCGCCGGCGGCACCCAGAGCTTGTCCTTCTGGTACACGCTGACATTGAGGATGACCGGCACCTTTTCGGCGGTGTCCGGGCGGAAAACATCGGCGTACAGGATCGTGCCGTCGCGCATCGCGATCCGCACGTCCTTCTCGACGATCAATTTAAGGTCGCGCGGCTGCGATACGCGCGTGGCATTGGCATTCATGGAATCTCCTCTGCGGAACTGAAGCGGTGTCTCGGACCGGATCTCGGAAAAATGAACGTCCGCCCCGAGTTGTTGCAGGGCCGCGGTCACAATGTTGGTCACTCAATCGCCGGAAGCGGCACTTTACGGCGCGCGGCGGCGCGCTGTCCAGAGCGCGCCGGCATTCCCGATCCACATTGTGGCCGGATTTATTCGACGCGGATGTTGGCGGCCTTCACGACTTTGCCCCACGTCGAAGCCTCGCGGGCGATCAGTGCGCCGAACGCCTCCGGCGTGTTGGTCTGCGGCTCGACGCCGGCGGCGGCGAACCGCTTGATCACGTCCGGATACTGCAGCAGCCTCACGACTTCGGCGTTGGTCTTTCTGACGATGGCGCGTGGCGTGCCGCCCGGGAAAACCAGTCCATACCACACGTCGAACTGGTATCCCGGCACGCCCGACTCGGCAACCGTCGGCACTTCGGGTGCGATCTGCGCGCGCTTGTTGCCTGTTACCGCAAGCGCCTTCAACCGGCCGCCGCGGGCGTGCGGCAACACCGTTGCCAGGCCGGCAAGCGCGATCTGAATCTCATTTCCCATGAGCGCGGTCATGGCCGGATTGCTGCCTTTGTACGGCACGTGCAGCATCTTGATCCCCGCGGTCAGTTGCAGGAGCTCGATGCCGAGGTGCGATGCGGATCCGCTGCCGCCGGAACCATACTTGATTGCGTCGGGCCGGCTCTTCGCCTGGGCGACGAGTTCCTTCATCGAGCCTGCCGGAAGCGAAAGCGACGCGGCAACGAGGAACGGCTGGACCGCCGCAAGGGAGATCGGCGTGAGGTCCTTCAGCGGATCGTAGCCGAGATTGGTGCGGACGGCAGGGACGAATGCGAGGTGCCCAACACTGCCGAGCAGCATGGTGTAGCCGTCGGCCGCCGATTGCTTTGCCACGATGGTAACGCCCGCGACACCGCCTGCGCCGCCGCGATTGTCGACCACAACGGTCTGCCGCCAAGCGTCACCGAGTCCCTGCGCGATGAGACGCGCGATGATGTCGGTTCCACCGCCCGGCGCGCTCGGCACGACCAATCGGATCGGCTTGGTCGGATAATCGGCTGCGGCCACCGAAAGGCAATGCGCGATCGCCATACCGACAGCAATCCACAGTGCGAACGATCGCTGACTGCGCGCCTTCATTGGATTCTCCTTTCGCGGTGCGCCACGCGCTTGCCCCGTGTGTGCGCCGATGACATCATCACATAAAAACAGCACCCGAAGAATATTCCGTTCCATCAATCAACTCGAGACGCCAACCATGAA
>DATFGD010000223.1:0-8508 GCA_035249725.1 Burkholderiales bacterium | reverse complement strand
AGCGCCAGCTGCACGCCCACGACCGCGGTCTTGCTATCCGTTCCCGGGCCGCCCTGCGCTCCCGCCCCGGCACCACTGTCGCTATAGCTCGCGAACGCGTCGACCGTGGGATGGTGACCGCCGCGGTTGCGCTCCACTTCCTGTCGGGCAAACGTGAGCGCGGCTTCATTGATCACTACCTGAATGCTGGAAGCGGTGGCTTGCTCGACCCAGCGTTCAATCCGGTCCGGGTCGGGCACCGCAAGCGGCAGGCTCTTTCCCAGAGGCGCAATCGCCGGCGTGGCCCGCCCGATGATCTGCGAAAGCTGACGACGGCGGATTTCAAGATCGTTTTGCGCTGCGATCTCCTGCGCGACGGTTAGATCGTAGCGCGCCTGCGCGTCGTGCTGGTCGGTGATGGTCGCGGTGCCGACTTCGAAATTGCGTTTGGCCTGGGCGAGCTGCTCGCCGATTGCCGCCTTCTGTGCCGCCGCGAATGCAACCGTATCCTGAGCCAGCAGGACGTCGAAATAGGCTTGCGCCACCCGCAGGATCAAATCCTGCGCGGCCAGCGCAAACTGCGCGTCGGCCTGCTCGACCTGGGTTTTCGCCTGCTCGAACGCGATCCAGTTCTGCCTCCGATAGAGCGGCTGCGTAAGCGACAAGGTCAAGGCATTCGAGTTGTACGACGACGTCGTGGGAACGGCGCCGGCAGTCCTGAACTGCAATTCGCGGTCGTTGTACTGAGTGAACGCGGAAAGACTCGCGGCAGGCAGGAGACCCGCACGCCCCTGCGGGAGCTTTTCCTGTGCAGCCGCCCACGTCGCTCGAGCGGCCGCATACGCGGCGTCCGAATCGCGCGCGAGGCGGTATGTCTCGGCGAGATCCGCCGCGGTTGCGCCGCCTGCGCAACCGAGCAGCAGGAACCAGGTGACGATGCGTTTCATTCGTATTGCCTTCTTCTTATGCAATCGCCGGCAGATGAGGCGATGCTAGAACACAAATTTCTTCGGCTGTAACGCGTTCCGGAGGGGTGCGATGCAGGTTTCGAAGAGCCCCACCGTGTTGTATACGCCCGTGGAAACGCAGGTCACCAGTTGCGCTTGCATGACAGGCGGTTTTCCCACCACCGCCATCAGCCGGCCTCCCGGACTCAAGCTCCTCCGAAACGACTCGGGTAGAAGGGGTACCGAGCCGGTCAGGACGATCGCGTCGTAAGGCGCGTGTCTGTCCCATCCCCGCGCCGCGTCGCCCGTCTCCAATGTCACGTTCCTTATTCCGTGCGCCTGTAGCCGGGCCGCGGCGGAAGCGGAAAATTCGGCAATGATTTCGACGCTATAGACGTGTGCGCTGAGACCGGCCAGCAGCGCGGTCATGTAACCGCTGCCGGTCCCCACCTCGAGCACGCGGTCGGTGTCTTTCAGCGCCAAGTCCTGCACCAGGCGCGCCTCGAGCTTGGGTTGAAGCATTTTCTCGCCGTGGCCGAGCGGGATCTCCATGTCGGCAAAGGCCAGCGCCCGGTAGGGTTGCGGCACGTAGTCCTCCCGCCGCACGCAGAATAGTCGCTCGAGGACGCGCGGATCGAGCACGTCCCACGGCCGGATCTGCTGCTCGACCATGTTGAAGCGCGCGCGCTCGAAATCCATCTGCATCATCACCGGAATCGACTCCAAAACGGCCTCTGCAAGCCCTTGTAATTATCACACAGTTCGAGTACGTTTAGCCGTAGCACGTTGGGGGTCCTCGGCCAGTACCTCAGGGATGGCGTAGCAACGCTCTCGTTTCGAATCCTGGTCCTGTCCGGGGTGAGATAGACCCTTAGAACCTGATACGGGTAATGCCGTCGTAGGGAAGCGTGGTGCAATTCTCCACCATTGCTCCCCCGGCCGAAGGAGCAATGCATGAACGCCAATCCCAAATTTCTGAATACGTCCGCCCACGTCGATGAGGCGGCAGTCCGACCGTTGCCCAATTCACGGAAGGTGCATGTCGAGGGCTCACGGCCCGACGTCCGAGTGCCGATGCGTGAGATCCGCCAGGCCGACACGCCCGCATCCTTCGGTGCCGAGAAGAACCCGCCAATCTACGTCTACGATACGTCGGGGCCGTACACCGATGCCGCGGTTCGCATCGATGTTCGGTCCGGCCTGGCGCCGTTGCGCGCCCGGTGGATCGACGAGCGCAACGATACGGAAACGCTCGCGGGTCCGACGTCGCGTTACGGACGCGAGCGTCTCGCGGATCCCAAGCTCGCGAGCCTGCGCTTCGATCTCAAGCGCAATCCGCGTCGCGCAAAACCCGGCATGAACGTGAGCCAGATGCATTACGCCCGCCGCGGCATCATTACGCCGGAAATGGAATTCATCGCGATCCGCGAAAACCAGCGCCGCGACGGCCTTGCGCAGCTTCTCACGCAGCAGCATCGCGGCGAACATTTCGGCGCAGCGCTTCGAACCGAGATCACGCCGGAATTCGTGCGCGAGGAAGTGGCGCGCGGTCGCGCGATCATTCCGGCCAACATCAATCATCCCGAAACCGAGCCCATGATCATCGGGCGCAATTTCCTGGTGAAGATCAACGCGAACATCGGCAACTCCGCGGTCAGCTCCGGCATACAGGAAGAAGTTGAAAAGATGACCTGGGCCACGCGCTGGGGCGCCGACACGGTGATGGACCTCTCCACCGGGAAGCACATCCACGAGACGCGGGAATGGATCGTGCGCAATTCCCCGGTGCCGATCGGCACGGTGCCGATTTACCAGGCGCTTGAAAAGGTCGACGGCAAGGCCGAGGAACTCACGTGGGAAATCTACCGTGACACCCTGATCGAGCAATGCGAGCAGGGCGTGGATTACTTCACCGTGCACGCCGGCGTGCGCCTGCCCTATATTCCGCTCACCGCCAAACGCATGACGGGCATCGTGTCGCGCGGCGGCTCGATCATGGCGAAGTGGTGTCTTGCGCATCACAAGGAAAGCTTCCTCTACACCCGCTTCGAGGAAATCTGCGAACTGCTCAAAGCGTATGACGTTGCGTTCTCGCTGGGCGACGGGCTGCGTCCCGGATCGATCTACGACGCCAACGACGAAGCGCAGATCGCGGAGCTCAGGACGCTGGGGGAGTTGACCGACATCGCGTGGAAGCACGACGTGCAGGTGATGATCGAAGGACCCGGACACGTGCCGATGCAGCTCATCAGGGAAAACATGGAGCTGCAGCTCAAATACTGCAAGGAAGCGCCGTTCTACACGCTCGGCCCGCTTACCACCGACATTGCTCCGGGCTACGATCACATCACCTCGGCGATCGGTGCCGCGATGATCGGTTGGTACGGCACTGCGATGCTGTGTTATGTGACGCCGAAGGAACATCTGGGGCTGCCCGACAAGGAGGATGTGAAGGACGGCATCATGGCCTACAAAATCGCCGCGCATGCCGCCGACCTCGCCAAGGGCCACCCCGGCGCCCAGATTCGCGATAACGCGCTTTCCAAGGCGCGCTTCGAATTTCGCTGGGAAGATCAGTTCAATCTGGGCCTCGATCCCGACAAGGCGCGCCAGTTCCATGATGAAACGCTGCCGCAGGACGGCGCCAAGCTCGCGCATTTCTGCTCGATGTGCGGCCCGCATTTCTGCTCGATGAAGATCACGCAGGACGTGCGCGACTATGCCGCGCAGCAGGGGCTCGCGGAAGAGGAAGCCCTGAAGAAAGGCCTCGAAGAGAAGTCGCGCGAATTCATCCGGCAGGGCGGCGAGATCTACAACAAGGCGTAGTCAGGGCAATCGACATAAAAGTAGCCATTCATGATGCGCTTCCTCTACCTTGCTGCCATCGCGCTCGCGCTCGGATCGAGCGCGGCGGCTTACGCTCATGACGATCGAAACCGCCATCCCTTCTCGGCCGTGGAGCCGGAACGCCTGATGCAGGGGGCAATCCGGGAGAGCGACGTAACGCTCCTTCTCGACTACTTGGGTGCCGCGATGCTCGCCGCGGCGGAAGGGCGGGAGCCGGCGCCGCCGCCCGAAGAACTCCAAAGGCGCGCCGAAGAGTTGGGCACCGAACTGAGAGCGCGCGGGACGCTCGCGGCGCTGCTCGCGCTTTCTGCGCTGGAAAGGCAGGCAAAAGCCCTCATCCGTCAGGACGCGCCACCCGCCTACCGCAAGTCTCTGCCGCCCACTGTGCCCTACACCCCGGTGTCGTCTCGCTGAGAACCCGGCGCGGCTCACTACCGGACTGGACTCGGTCGCTAGTCCGGTCGGACGGTAATCTTTGGTTACAAATGCGGCGCGTGGCAATCTGCGTTGCGCGCTAAGCTCGCTGTAGAATTCGCCATCCGAATCTCGGACCGCCTCTTGGGATGAGCAAACGTTCGCTGCTGGCCATCGGCCTGCTGGTGCTTCTTGCCGGCGCAGGGGTGTCGTACGCGATCTGGGGTTCGTTGCGTCCCGCGCCCGGCTATCGCTACGCCGGCGTGGAGCGAGGGACGATCACGTCCACAGTGTCCGCTACCGGTACATTGACCCCCGTTGTTTCGGTTCAGGTCGGTTCTCAGATCTCCGGGCAGATCAAAGAGCTTTATGCCGACTACAACTCGCCGGTGAAGAAAGGTCAGCTCATCGCGCAGATCGATCCGGACTCGGTCGCCCTGCGCGTGAATCAGGCGATGGCGGACCTCGAGGCGGCGCGCGCCACCGTGTTGACGCAGCGCGCCAACGTTGTGGCGCTGCAGGCGGAAGTGTCGCGGGCAAAGGTGACACTGGCCGAAGCCCGGCGCGATTTCGAGCGCAACCGCTCCCTGGCGGAGAAGAACTTCATTTCCACCGCGGTGCTCGAAAAATCGCAGGCGGCATTCGATGCGGGCCAGGAGCAGGTAAAGATCGCGCAGGCGCATCTCGCTGTGGCGGAAGCGCAGGTGCATAACGTCCAGGCACTGGTGAAACAGCGGGAGGCGCAGCTCGCACAGGCACGGGTCGATCTGAGCCGCACTTCCATCCGGGCGCCGGTCGACGGAATCGTCGTCAAGAAATCAGTCGAGCCGGGGCAGACCGTCGCCGCCAGTTTGCAAGCGCCCGAGCTCTTCATCATTGCCCAGGATCTGCGCCAGATGCGGGTCGAGACCTCGATCGACGAGGCGGAGGTGGGCCGCATACAGTTGGAACAGCGCGCCACGTTCACCGTCGACAGCTTCCCGGGCCGCACGTTCAGCGGCACGGTCACCCAGGTGCGCAAGGCGGCGCAGGTGGTGCAGAACGTCGTCACCTACATCGCCGTCATTACCGCCTCGAATCCGGACCTGGCGCTTTTTCCGGGGATGACCGCCAATGTCCGCATCGTTGTCGATACGCGCGACAACGTCCTCAAAGTACCGAATGCCGCGCTCCGCTTTCGTCCGCCCGGCGCCTTCGAGGCACGCGAACCGGTGCGCGCGGTAGCGGTGGACGAAGAGAAGGGCGGGGGTCGTAAACCGGTCGCCCAGGCGGCCCGCGAACGGCTTACGAAGGAACTCGACCTCAATTCCGAGCAGCAGGCCAAAGTCGCGGCCATTCTGAACGAGACGCGGGACCGGATACGGACGCTTCCCACCGAGGACCAGAACGCACGGCGTAAACACATCGAACGGCTGCGCGCTGAATCGCGTACCCGTATTGCCGAAATCCTCAGTCCCGAGCAGCGTTCGCGCTATGAAGCGATGACCGCGGCACGAGCGGGACGGGGATCGTCGAGCGGCCGCGTGTGGGTCGTGGACGACTCCGGGCAGCTCAAGCCGATCGATGTGCGCCTGGGGTTGAGCGACGGCAGCTACACGGAACTGCGCGCCGGTGACCTGAAAGACGGCACGCAGGTGATCATCGGCATGGCCGGGGCGGACAAGAAGGCCGCGCAGACCGGCGGCCCGCGATTCGGCTTATGAGCATCACGGACCGCCCTTACGCATGAGCGATTCACTCATCATTACGCGCGATCTGGCAAAGCTATACCAGCTCGACGGCTACCAGGTGCATGCGCTGCGCGGCGTATCGGTGACCATCGAGCCGGGAGAATTCGTCGCGGTGATGGGACCCTCCGGCTCCGGTAAATCGACGTTCATGAACCTGCTCGGCTGCCTGGATTCTCCGAGTTCGGGCGAATATTTTCTGGCCGGCGAGCAGGTCTCGCGCCTCGCCGGCGATGCGCTCGCGGCGATCCGCAACCGGCGCATCGGCTTTGTGTTTCAGAATTTCAATCTGCTGCCGCGCACGAGCGCCGTGGAAAACGTCGAGTTGCCGCTCCTCTACTGCGGCATCCCGGCAGCCGACCGGAAGCGGCGCGCGCTCCAGCGTCTTGCCGAAGTCGGGCTTGCCGATCGGGCACATCATCATCCGGCGCAGCTCTCTGGCGGTCAGCAACAGCGGGTGGCGATTGCGCGCGCGCTCATCAATGATCCTGTGCTGATCCTGGCTGACGAGCCGACCGGCGCCCTCGATACGCACACGAGCTGCGAGGTGATGGCCTTGTTGCAGCAGCTCAACCGCAACGGCATGACGGTCGTGCTGGTGACGCACGAACACGACATCGCGAATTTCGCCGGTCGCATCATCGGTTTCCGCGATGGGCGCGTGGTGGAGGACCGGCGCGTGGCGCACCCGAGCGACGCCGTTGCCATGGCGGCCGAGTTGCAGGCAAGGGAGGCGGCATGAATATCGCCGCCAGCGTGCGCATTGCGCTCCGCGCGCTGCGGGTGAACAAAATGCGCAGCTCGCTCACCATGCTGGGCATCATCATCGGCGTGGCGGCGGTGATCACGATGATATCGGTGGGCTCCGGCGCGCAGGCACGGGTCGAGGAGCAGATCCGAAGTCTCGGCTCCAATCTCATTATCGTGTTGCCGGGCTCGGTCACTTCCGGAGGCGTGCGCATGGGATCGGGGTCGCGCGCTTCCCTTACCGAGGACGATGCGTATGCCATGCAGCGCGAAATCGCGGACATCCAGGCGGCTGCGCCGGCGCTGCGCGGAACCGGTCACGTCGTTGCCGGCAACAACAACTGGTCCACCGTCTTTCACGGCGTGACGCTGGAATATTTCGAAGCGCGTAACTGGGTGATCGCGTCCGGCAAGGGTTTTGAGCCGGGCGACATCACCGGATCGGCGAAGGTGGTGTTGCTTGGGGATACCGTGGCGCGCAACCTCTTCGGCGACAGCGAGCCGATCGGTCAGACGGTGCGCGTGCGCAAAGTGCCGATGCAGGTCATCGGTGTGCTGGAAAAGAAAGGCCAGAGCCTGCAGGGGCAGGACCAGGATGACGTCATGCTGATGCCGATCTCGACCGCGCGCAATCGGGTGCTGGGCGGAAACCTCGCCAAAGTGCGCTCAGTCGGTTCGATTTCGATCAAAGTCCGCGAAGGCGCCAACATGGCCGAGGTCGAGGCCGAAATCAGATCGCTCTTACGCCAGCGGCACCGGCTCCAGCAGCGCGGGCAGGACGATGACTTCACCCTGCGCAATCTCTCCGAAGTGTTGAGCGCGCGGGAAGAGTCGAGCCGCATCATGACGCTCCTGCTCGCCGCCGTCGCTTCGGTTTCGCTCCTCGTGGGCGGCATCGGCATCATGAACATCATGCTGGTTTCGGTCACCGAGCGCACGCGCGAGATCGGATTGCGCATGGCGGTCGGCGCGCGCGGACGCGACATCCTCGCGCAATTCCTGGTGGAAGCGATCACGCTCGCTTTGATCGGCGGATTTCTCGGCGTATTGCTCGGCCTGGGCGGCTCGTATGCGATCAGCGAGCTTGCCGGCTGGCGTGTCGAGCTGCGCCCCGAATCGGTCGCGCTTGCAGTGAGCTTTGCGGCGGCGATCGGCATCTTCTTCGGCTTCTATCCTGCGCGCAAAGCGTCGCGCCTTCTTCCGATCGAAGCGCTGCGTTACGAATAGAAGCCGCTCGCGTAGAATAGCGCCTCGATGGATCTGGCGCTCTATTTCAAGGCGGTCATCCTTGGCATCGTCGAAGGATTGACCGAGTTTCTCCCCATTTCGAGCACCGGACATCTCATCATTGTCTCGGAGTTGCTGGGCTTCAACGACGCACGCGGCAAAGTGTTCGGTATCGTGATCCAGAGCGGCGCGATGCTCGCCGTCATATGGGAGTACCGCGCCCGTTTCCTGCGTCTTGCGACGTCGTTTGCAAGCGACCCCGGGGCACGGCAGTTCGGCATCAATCTCGTGATCGCATTTTTGCCCGCTGCATTACTGGGGCTGCTCTTCGGTTCCTTCATCAAGCAGCATCTTTTTCAGACTCACGCGGTGGCGCTCGCTTTTATCGCAGGCGGCATCGTGATCCTGTGGGTCGAGCGCGCGCCGAGGCGAACAGCAGTGGAGAACGTGGACGACATGACATGGAAGGACGCGCTCAAGGTGGGCGTCGCGCAAGCCTTCGCATTGATCCCCGGAACCTCACGCGCCGGGGCGACGATCATCGGCGGCATGCTCTTCGGCCTGTCGCGCCGGGCAGCCACCGAATTTTCCTTCTTTCTCGCCGTGCCGACCCTCATCGC
>DATFGD010000222.1:0-4997 GCA_035249725.1 Burkholderiales bacterium | reverse complement strand
ATCAAGCGCACGAGAAAATCGCGCTCGTCCGCGGTGGCGCGCTCGAACAGCATGGCGAGCCGCTCTTCGCGCATCGCCGCGCTGCCCTTGCCGCTCACGGCGGCGAGGGCGGATAAATGCGCATCCACTTCCTGCAACGTCAGCGATGGCGTTGGGGGTGGGGCATGCTCGCGTACCGATTGCAGCGCGGCATACGCGACACCGAGCTTGCCTTGCCGGGTTTCGCCGCTCAGGAAAGCGATCGCGATGGGGATTTCCTCCGGAGAGACTCGTTTAAGGCAGCCCGCCAGTTCGCGGATCTTCGCGAGCCGGCTGGAGGTCAGCGTCACGCGCTGCGATGCCGCCGCGATGTCGGCAAGCCGCGTCATGGGCGAGAGACAAACTCATTCCCGGCGATGTAGAACCGCAGCAGCCGCCTCGCCCAATGCCCCGCATACTCGACGCCGATGCGCGGGCGCTTCACGATCGCAATCCGCCGCCGGCTGCGGTCATTGGCGATATAAAAATCATCGCTCAGGAGATCGTGTCCATTGCGTCGCTGGTCGATGCCCATCGCCCGGCACAGGAGACCGGGTCCCTGCGTTCGACCGTCGACATTCTTCACGGGTTCGAGCGCGCGCAGCAGCACGGCGGCAGCCTTTCCCTCGCGCTCGGCGACGACATTCATGCAGTGATAGATGCCGTAAATCAGATAGACGTACGCATGCCCCGGCGGGCCGAACATGACGCGTGTGCGCGGCGTGAGCCCCTTCGCCGAGTGCGCTGCAAGATCATGCGGGCCGAGATAGGCCTCGACCTCCACGATGCGGGCGACGCGCTCCACGCCTTCCGAACGATGGACAAGGCATTTACCCAGAAGATCGCGTGCTACCGAGATGGCATCGCGGTCGTAGAAGGCGCGGGGCAGCTTATGCATGATGCCGGTGCGCCAGGGAGGCATACCAGAAGGCGAACGCCGCCGCGCATCCCGCCGCGAAGACGGACCACAGCACCACGTCGTAATTGCCGCCCGCTGCCCATAACAGCGCCGCGATGAACGGCGCGACCGCTCTCGCGACATTGGCGGGCAAGGTCAGGGCGCCATTGATCGCGCCATAACCCTCGCGCCACATGAAGTCCGGGACGGCAGTGCCCCGCACGATGGTGACGGTGCCGTTCGCGGCGCCATAGCACGCGGCAAAGACGAAGAGCGCGATGACCGACGCCGGAAAGGCGATCAACAGCAGCGCCGAGAGCGGAAACATGATCGTTGCGAGCCGGCCGGTGAGCGCCGTCGTCAGTCTGCCCCGCGCCGCAAACAGAACGAGACGCGCTGCCACCTGCGCCGGTCCGACCACCGCCACAGCGGCGACGATCGTGGCGATCGGCACCGCGCGCTCGATGAGCAGCGGAATGATATGGAAGCTCAGTGCGGAAAACGCGGCGTAGTAGGCGGTAAAACACACCGCCAGGCCCCAGAACGCGGGATGCCGCAATGCGCGGCGCAGCGCGTCATGCTCCCCGGGAGCATCTTCGCGATCCGGCGGCGCGGCGGGCGCCGCAGGCTCCGGCGCGTCGCGCAGAAGAAAAGCATGGACGGGCAGCGCAATGAGCGCGTTGCACAACGCCAGGGCGAGCAGCGCATCGCGCCAACCCCATGCCGAGATGAAGACCTGCGTCAGCGGAATGAACACCGTACTTGCAAAACCACCGACGAGGGTCAGCGCGGTGATCCGCGATCGGTAGCTGTCGGGAAAGATGCGCGTGACGACCGCGAATACCGGCTCGTACAGCGTTGCGGCCAGCGCAAGCCCGAGCCCGATCCAGATCGCATAGAGCCCGAACAGGCTTTCGACGTAGGCCCACGCCGCGAGCAGGAGCGTCGCGAGCACCGAGCCCAAGGTCATCAGCCAGCGCCCGCCGTGGCGATCGATCCATGCCCCCACGGGATAGGCGGCGAATCCGGAAGTCAGCAGCCCGAGCGTCAGCGCGCCGTTGAGCTCCGCCCGGCTCCACCCGAGTTCCGACTCCATCGGGACGACGAACAGCGAAAAGCTGTAGTAAACGGAGCCCCAGGAGACGACCTGTGCGGCGGCGAGCGCCCACAGCAGCGGCCAGCCGTCGCCCGCGCGTGCCATGTGCGCCGGCCGCTTCAAACCTGCAGACGTACGAGCTGGTTCGCGTTTCCGCCGAGGATCAGCGCGATCTGATCGGAAGGCAAACCGCTCTCGTGCACCGAGCGCAGCGCGCGCACGAAATCGAACGACGGATAGTCGCTGCCGAACAACAACCGGTCCACACCCATGACTTCTGCCGTCATTCGAATCGCTGCGGGATGACCGGATGCGGTTTCCAGATAGTAGCGGCGCAGCGCTTCCACCGGACGCACCGGAAGCGGACGCGCGCCGGCGTGCACGCGCGCCCAGTAGCCTTCGAGGCGCTCGATGATGAATGGAAACACGCCGCCCAGATTCGCAAGGATGAGCGGCAGCCGCGGATACCTGTCCAATCTTCCTGATGCAAGCAACCTCAGACCGACTAAAGAGAGATCGACCTGAAAACCGAAGGCGCCGGTCAGCCAGCCGTAGTCTCCGATCGCGCCGTCGATCAGCGAGGGATGGTTCGGCAATATCAGAACCGGCACATCGAGGCGGGCCGCGCACTCGAACAACGGCTCGAAATCCGGATGATCGAGCGGCTTGCCCTCGACGCTGGTCGAAATGCCCACGCCTTGATGGCCAAGCTGCGTCACGGCGCGATCGAGTTCGGCCACCGCTGCCTTTACATCGCGCATGGGCACTGCGGCGTAAGGCACGAAACGTCCCGGATATCGCCGCCCGAGTTGGGACATTTCCTCGTTCGCCGCCTGGGCGATGTCCCGGCCCTCTTCCGGGTCGAAAGCATCGATCCCGCTTACGTTCTGTAATCTGAGGATCTGCGTGTCGATGCCGGCCTCGGCAAGCTTTCGGGCACGCAACGCGATATCGGTCTGCTCGGGACGGATGCGGCGTGCCGCGCCCGGTCCCGACCATATCACTTCGCCGTCGGCCGTTTTTTCGATGAACGGGTAATCGCGGCGCCGTCGCAAGCGCTCGAGAAACGAAGGCGTCTGAAAGTACGCGTGGAAATCAACGACCATCGCGGTGCGCGGCCTCGAGAATGTACCCGCGCGAGCGGCGCGCTGGCCTTCGGACCAATTTACGCGGCTTTTTCGATCGCCGGGTAGAGCGGGATGGTGATGCCGAGCTTCGCGAAGCGCCTGCGGATGTCCTGGATGCTCTTCACGAATATCTGGTGCTCTTCCTCGGGACTGCAGAAGCCGAGCCGGGCTTCCGCAGCGATCGCCTCTGCCTCGCGCAGCACGCTTTCAAGATCGTCCGGAAGCAGGCACATCGAGTGGAAACCTTTCATCTCGACGTTTTCCATGATATCGAGAACGACATCCTCCACCGCCTTCACCTCGTCCCGCGACATATGCGGGATGCGATGCTCGAGAAACTCCCATCCCACCTGAACGTGACGCACCTCGTCCTGCATGATGAGCCGGAGCACTTCCTTGGTGACCGGTTCGGTCGTGCGCCGATAGCGTGCGGCGAAGATATCGAGTGCGATGCCTTCCGAGATGATGTGCCAGCCGGCGATCGCGGCCTCGGGCGAAACCGCGGAATTGAACGCGAGGCGGTCGCGGAAACCCGCGATCACCATCTTCACGATCGCGTCGCCCGGCGGGGGTTCGACCACGTATCCGCCCATTGCCTCGGCGAGCAGGAACGAGGCTTCGCAGTGGCGCGCTTCTTCCACCACCTTGGCGGCCAGCACGAATTTCGCCTCGATCGGCGCCTGGCCGTCGAGCGACAAGCGGATCAGCATTGCGGGCGATTCGATGATCCCGGTGTATTCGGTCCAGGCGCGACGGCTCCAGCCGAGCCGCGCGGCATCGAGCTGCTCCTTGCTGTACTTCGAGCGGTCGAATTTGTCGTAGGGAATGTCGCGCACCGGGTCCCACGTCATCTGCTTCGATTTGCGCCACAGTTCGCTGATGGCCGGGATCTCAGGACGCGTCTTGAGGGGAAAGCGTTTCTCGCTGAGGCCGATCTTGTAGAGACCGCGCGGCGCCGATCCGGAATCATAGAGACTGGTGTACGTCTTCGAAGTCATGCCGATACGCTCCGTTGGTAGGTCTCGGGAATGCTACGGGCATCGGAAAGTGCGTGTCAACAGAACGGGATGCCCCGTGCTAATCTGGCCATTCTCGTCGCAAAGGAGAACGCCGTGCAAGCGCGCAAGATCATTTTTACGAGCGAAACCGTATATGCGGAAGGCGGAAAGAACGCACCCCGTCCCGTGACGCGCGCGGTCGGTATCGCAGTGATCATCAATCCGTATGCGGGACGCTACGTGGAGGATCTGTCACCGCTATTCGACACCGGCGCACAAATTGCCGAGCGATTGATGCCGGAACTGGTGAAAACACTCTCGGGCAAAGCAGTGGCGTACGGCAAGGCTGCGATCGTCGGCGTCAATGGAGACATCGAACATGCCGCAGCGCTGTTACATCCCAGCATGGGCAAACCCATCCGCGCGGCGATCGGCGGCGGTGAAGCGATCATTCCGTCCACCAGCAAAGTCGCAACCGCCGGGACGGCCATCGATGTCCCACTCGGTAACAAGGACAATGTCTGGGCCTTCGACGAGATCGACACCATCACCGTGAGCGTCGCGGATGCGCCGCGGCCGGACGAGATCGTGGTGGTGATCGCGCTGAGCGATGGCGGACGGCCCGCGCCACGCGTAGGCAAAGGCCGCCTTTAACAGCGCGAGATGCCGGTTCGACGGAGCTCACCATGAACGGGTTTCGTTCACCCTGGGCCCTTCGGTATCGCTTAGGCAGGCTTGTCGCACCGCGACACTGTCGAAGGACACGCAGCGTTCATGCTTCCCTTCGACATTGCTCAGGACAGGCTCGTGGCTCGGCACGAACGGATGTATTACCGTTCGCCCTGAGCGTCGCACTGCGA
>DATFGD010000221.1:0-2827 GCA_035249725.1 Burkholderiales bacterium | reverse complement strand
GGAAGAACATCGGGATCCGAAGGGGGAGCAAGGCCAAGAGCGCGTTGCGGTTTCAGCTGTAGTCCTTCCTGGGCCGCCACGGCGAGTGGCAGTGCGCATGAGACGGCAAGCGAGATGCGTATTATTGGCAGCTTGTGCATCGTGAGGGACAACAGTGAGATGCTAAAATCGCACAAATTCCCCATTTAGGCAATTGATTGGAGACCCTTTCCGACCACCGTCTGGCATTGGCGCGGCAATGGGTGGCGACGTGCTTGGACGCCGATTCGTTTTCTCTCGCGCCTGCATCCGAGGACGCGAGTTTTCGCCGCTATTTCCGCGTGATGCATCGAGGACGATCCTGGATCGTGATGGATGCACCGCCGGAGCGCGAAGACTGTCGCCCTTTCATTGGCGTCGCGAAGCTCATGCGCGATGCCGGATTGAACGTTCCCGAAATCGTGGCGCAGGATCCCGATCGCGGTTTGCTCCTGCTCACCGATCTCGGCACGACGACGTATTTGAAGGCGCTCAACGATGAGAATGCCGATCGGCTCTTTGGGGACGCGATCGAGGCACTCATCGAATTGCAGCGTGCCAGCCGTTCCGGTGTCCTGCCGCCCTACGATGAAACGCTGCTCAGTCGCGAGCTTCAGCTTTTTCCCGACTGGTATGTCAAGCGTCATCTCGGGATGGCGCTTGATACGCAAGAATGCGAATTGCTCGCGCAGGGCGCCGCACTGCTCATTGCGCGTGCGCTTGCACAGCCCAAGGTGTACGTACATCGCGATTACATGCCGCGAAATCTCATGGTGAGCGATCCCAATCCCGGCATCCTCGATTTTCAGGACGCCGTGTTCGGGCCCATCACTTATGACGTCGTTTCGCTGTTCCGCGATGCATTCGTAAGCTGGGATGAATCCCGCGTGCTGGACTGGACCGTGCGTTACTGGGAAAAGGCGAGGCACGCGGGTTTGCCCGTTGCCCCGGATTTCGCCGAGTTCTACCGCGATTTCGAATGGATGGGGCTGCAGCGCCACCTCAAGGTGCTCGGAATCTTCGCGCGGATCTGGTATCGCGATGGCAAGCGCGGATATCTGGAGGATATCCCGCGTTTTCTGCGCTACGCGCGGGCCACGTGCGAGCGCTATAGAGAGCTCGCGCCGATTCGGACCTTGCTCGAAAAGCTCGAGCGCCGGCAATCGTCTGTGGGTTACACGTTCTAGAGCGGCATGAAGGCAATGATCCTCGCCGCAGGCCGTGGCGAACGGATGCGGCCGGCCACCGATCGCGTTCCCAAGCCGCTGCTGCCGGTCGCGGGCAAGCCCTTGATCGTGTGGCTGCTGGAGCGCCTGGTTCAGAACGGATTTACCGAGATCGTCGTCAACGTCTCTCATCTGGGTGCAATGATCGAGAACGCGCTGGGGAATGGCGAGGAATTCGGCGCGCACATTGCTTATTCCAGGGAAGCGCAAGCGCTGGAGACTGCGGGTGGCATCGCTGCGGCGCTGCCGCTGCTGGGCGAAACACCTTTTCTGGTGGTCAACGGCGACCTTTACACCGATTTTCGCTTTGCGCTGCTCCGCGAGCGCGCCGGCGCGCTTTCTGCGACGACCCTCATCGCCCACCTGGTGCTCGTTCCCAATCCATCTCATCATCCGCACGGCGACTTCAGTATGGACGGCGGCTTCATCTCGTTGCGTTCGGAGACCCGCCTTACGTTCAGCGGGATCGGCATCTATCATCCGCAGTTGTTTGGCGGGATTGCCCGCGGCGCCAGGCACCAGCTTGTATCGCTGTTGCGCGAGCCGATGGGAGCCCGGAAAGTGAGTGGCGAGCGCTACGATGGTCTATGGCTCGACGTGGGCACGCCGGAGCGGCTGGCCGAACTCGAGCGGCGGCTCGCCGTCCGTTAGAAGAAAATACGCACGTGTCGTTCGCGTTGTTGCCCGCCGCGCTTCGGCGGCGTTAAATAACCATTTTGGGCTTGCTGCAGTGACCGATATTTCCGTATTTCAGCGCCGGCGCAGCGTACTCGCACGAAGCATGGGGAACGGCGTGGCCGTTGTTCCGACTGCACCGGAGCGAACCCGTAACCGCGACGCGCACTACCCGTATCGTTTCGACAGCTATTTCTATTACCTGACCGGCTTTCGCGAGCCGGAAGCGGTGCTGGTGATCCTCGCCGGCTCAGAGCCGAAGAGCCTGCTCTTCTGCCGTGAGAAAGATCCGGAAAAAGAGGTGTGGGACGGCTTTCGCTACGGGCCGGACGCCGTACGCGCCGAGCTGGGTTTCGACCAAGCGCTTCCCATCGCGCAACTCGACGACGAGATGCCCAAGCTGCTGGCCGATCGGCCGTCCGTGTACTGCCACCTCGGTGCGGACCGCGACTGGGATGCGCGCGTACTCGGCTGGATCAACGCCGTACGGGACCGGGTGCGCAGCGGAGTCACGGCGCCGCTCGAATTTCGCGATGTCCATGCGCTGCTGGACGAAATGCGTTTGATCAAGGACACGGCAGAAGTCGCCACCATGCGGCGCGCCGCAACGATCTCTGCGGGCGCCCATCGCCGTGCAATGCGCGCGGCACGGGCCGGACGCGCTGAACACGAGCTGGAAGCCTAGCTGCTGCACGAATTTCGCCGTCACGGCGCACAGGCGCCTGCGTACACGCCCATCGTGGCCGGCGGTGACCGCGCCTGCGTGCTGCACTATGTTCAGAACGACGCCGTACTCCGGGCCGGCGAACTGCTCCTCATCGACGCGGGCTGCGAGCTCGATGGCTATGCGTCCGACATCACCCGCACTTTCCCGGTGAACGGGAGGTTCAGCGCGCCGCAAAAGGAAA
>DATFGD010000220.1:0-7857 GCA_035249725.1 Burkholderiales bacterium | reverse complement strand
CGGATCCGATGCACGCGCCGATGATGGGCAGCGGTGCCTGAGGAACCATGCCGAAGATCGCTGAAATCGAGCCGACCCCGAATCCCGACGCGATGAAGTTCATCCTGCGGGAGCCGCTCACGTGGGGCATCACGCGCTCGTACGACAATATGGTAGAGGCGAAGGACGATCCGCTCGCTTCGAAACTCTTCGAAATCGAGCACGTGACGAACGTGTTCTACGTCGATCACTGGGTGACCGTCACGCAGGACGGGCGGGCCGACTGGCAGGAGCTCATGCGCCAGCTTGCCGTGCCGATACGGGAGGCGCCGGCGGCCGACGAAGGCTCCGCTTCCATCGCAGAGCAGGTGGCGACCGGCACCAACCTCGAAAACCTGAGCGAAGCGGATCGCGCGCGGCTCGACCGCATCAACGAAGTACTGGACGATCAGGTGCGGCCGTACCTGCAGGGCGACGGCGGTGATCTTTACGTCATCGGTCTGGAGGGCAACCGTCTCACGGTGCACTACCAGGGGGCGTGCGGCAGTTGCCCGAGCTCGATTTCGGGTACGCTCGCCGGTATCGAGGGTCTCGTGCGCCAGTTCGAGCCCGATATCGAAGTCGTCGCCGTCTGATTACCTGAGATGTCTGACTGGGTCACCGTGGCAAAGGTGGGCGAGCTTGCGCCCGGGACGTGGCGAGTCGTAACGGTGGACGACGCGCCCATCGTCGTATTCAACCTCGGCGGCGAATACTACGCGATCGAAGACATCTGCACGCACGACGGCGGACAGCTCACCGGCGGCACGGTGGAGGGCGATGAGATCGTCTGCCCGCGTCACGGCGCGCGATTCTGCATACGAACGGGAGAGGCCCTGTCCGCGCCGGCTTACGAGCCCACCGCCAAGTTTCCGGTGCGCGTGGAGAACGGCGAAATACAGGTTCGCGACGACCGCTGGGATTAACATTTGCCGTCAAGCCAAGGGAATCGTCATTCCGGCGAAAGCCGGAATCCCGGTGACGGCCGACGAGTAGCCTGATCCCGGCCTGCGCCGGGAAGACGTATGTCATCATGGACACACTGACGCATGCGTTGTCGGGCGCGCTGATCGCGCGCGCCACCGCGCCCGAGCCCGGGACGCCGAACGCGTTGCCGCTTTCGCGCCGCGTGGGGCTCGGATTTCTCGCTGCCGCCCTTCCCGACCTCGATGTGGTGACCTCGTGGCTGTCGCCGCTTTCGTACCTCTACTATCACCGCGGCATCACGCACTCCATCCTGATTCTGCCGCTCTGGAGCTTGCTGCTGGCATGGCTGTGCGCCGTGATCTGGCGCGGGGGGCCGCCGTGGCGTGCCTACTTCGGCGTATTCGCATGGGGTATCGGCATCCACATCGCGGGTGACGTGATCACGTCGTTCGGCACGATGATCTTCGCGCCGTTCAGCGATGCGCGCTACGCCATTTCCACGACTTTCATCATCGATGTGTGGTTCACGGCCATCCTCCTCCTCGGCCTGCTCGCTGCGCTGATGTGGCGCGGCTCGCGCGTGCCGGCCATGGCCGGACTCGCAGTGCTCGTGGCTTATGTATCGCTTCAGTATGCGCTGCAACAGCGGGCATTCGAATTCGGCGTCGCCTACGCCGAGGCGAAGGGATTCAAGAATGCGGCCGTCTCGGCCCAACCCCGGCCCGTGTCGCCCTTCAACTGGATCGTCTTCGTGACCGAAGACGAGCGTTACCACTACAGCCTGGTGAATCTGTGGCGCGATGAAGCCGCCCGCCTTCCGGCCGATGCCGGATTCATAGAGCGCCTGAGCGCGCCGTATCTGCCGCTCGGTCAGGCAGTCTGGAATATTGCGCCGCGCTATGGCACCGCGCCGGACGAGGTCCGGGCGGCGCGTGACGCATGGACGCAGCCGCAACTCGAGTTCTTTCGCTGGTTCGCGACGTATCCGGTGCTCTACAAGGTGGATCGCGGTAATCCCGAACTTTGTGTGTGGTTTCACGATCTACGCTTTTTTACGCCCGGTCGGGAGACATGGCCTTTCCGCTACGGTCTCTGTCGTGAAACGGGCGGGCCGTGGGTACCGTTCCAGCTCGTGGGCGAAGCGCGGTACCCCGTTTATTGAGATGCGGCGACTGCAGTGTGCGGTACCGTAGTCATGGTTGAGGTGATGCATGAGCGATCGAATGGGCGTTCGTCGTAGCGGCCTGCTTGTGGTGCTGGTCGGCATGCTGTCGTTACCGGCTTGCGAAACGGTCCAGACGACACAGGCTGGCGCCGTCGGTGTGGACCGCAAGCAGGCCATGCTGGTGTCGTCGGACCAGGTCAACAGCGCGGCGGTCTCGGCATACAAGCAGACGATGCAGACCGCTTCACAGAAGGGTGCCCTCAACCGCAACCCGGCCCAGGTTCAACGGGTGCGATCGATCACGCAGCGATTGATTCCGGCCACGGGCGCCTTCCGCAGCGACGCACCGGGCTGGAAGTGGGAAGTCAACGTCGTAAGCTCGCCGGAGGTGAATGCCTGGTGCATGCCCGGCGGGAAGATCGCCGTCTACACCGGCATCATCGAGAAATTGAACCTCACGGACGACGAGCTGGCCGCCATCATCGGTCACGAGATCGCGCATGCCCTGCGCGAGCATGGGCGCGAGCGCGCTTCCCAGCAGATGGGGCAGGGACTGGCTGTCGGGGTCGTCGGCGCGGCGCTCGGCCTGGGCGGCCTGGGACAGGATCTGGCGAGCCTCGTCGCCGACGTGACGTTCGGGCTGCCGTACTCGCGTCAGTTCGAGCGCGAAGCGGACCGGATCGGCGTCGAACTGGCGGCGCGTGGCGGTTTCGATCCGCGCGCGGCGATCACGCTGTGGCAGAAAATGGCGAAACTCGGCGGCGGCGGAACACCGCAGTTCCTCTCCACACACCCATCCGACGAGAGCCGCATCCAGGATCTGCAGGAGTATTCCCAGCGCGTCATGCCGCTCTACCAGGCGGCGCGCCGCTAGGCTTAACCCGTTCGTGCTGAGCCCAGAGTCTGCCCTGAGCCCTTCGATTCTCACTCAGGACAGGCTCAATCGAAGGGAAGCACGAGCGGCCGCGTGTGAGGTAGCGCTTCGACTGCTCGCATGTGCGCTTGCTCAGCGCGAACGGTTTGGGAGATAGGGGATCGGCATGATCGTCGTTCCGGACGATTTTCCTTCTGTTTTCGAGGGTTCGGCCGCACACGAGCGCGCAAGCCGGCTCGGGGCGGTGCGCGTGGTCACCGAACGCGGCGCGGAAGAGGAAGCGGAATTGGTGCAGCGCATCGGCGATGCGCGAATCGCGATCAATATCCGCGCGCACGCGCGGTTCACCGACGCCGTGTTTCGTTCGTGTCCCGAATTGAAAATGATCTCGATCTGGGGCACCGGCACCGACAACATCGAGCTCGAGGCCGCCGCGCGCGCCGGTGTTACCGTGTGCAACACGCCGGGCGTCAATGCGATTGCGGTGGCGGAGCACACTTGTGCGCTCATGCTGGCGGTGGCGCGCCGGCTATGCCGCATCGACCGCGAAATGCGTGCGGGCGAGTGGCCGCGCGACATGCTGACGCAGCTCCACGGCAAAACGCTCGGTGTCTTCGGCATGGGCGAGATCGGCAGCCGCGTTGCCGCGCTCGGGCGCGCGTTCGGCATGGCGGTGCTCGGTTGGAGCGCGCGCGGCGACCCGGGACGGATCCGGGCGCAGGGTGTTACGCCCGGCGGAAAGGAACAGATACTGCGGCGGGCCGACGTCATCACGCTGCATCTGCGGCTTACGCCCGAGACGCGCGGCTTCATCGGGCCCGAAGCGTTCGGTCTCATGAAATCCGACGCGATCCTCGTCAATACGGGGCGCGGTCCGCTCATCGATCGTCATGCGCTCATCGAAGCGCTTGCGAGCGGAAAGATCGCCGGCGCAGGACTCGACGTCTTCCACGACGAGCCGATCAGACCGGACGACCCGCTGCTCCGCCTGGCGAACGCCGTATTGTCTCCACATAACGCGGGTCAGACTCCGGAAGTGCGCCGCGACGGGCTGTTGCTCGCGGTCAAGAACGTGGAGGACTTTCTCGCGGGCAAACCGACCCACGTTGTCACTGCTTAATTGAAGAGGTTGAGGACGCCGTCGAGGCCGACGTAATTGATGGCGTGGGTCGCGTGGTTGCGGACGATCGGTTTCGCGTGGAAGGCGACGCTCACGCCCGCTTCCGCCATGAACTTGAGGTCGTTCGCGCCGTCTCCGATCGCGATCACCTGAGAACGATCGATACCCATAGCCTCGCGCACGCGGACGAGTTCGTCGCGCTTGCCCTCCGCGTTGACGATGCGCCCGAGGATCTCCCCGGTGAGCCTGCCGTCGTTCGAATCGAGCGTATTGGCGTAGGTGTAGTCGAGCCCGAGACGGGGCTTGAGCCGCTCGGTGATGCGGGTAAAGCCGCCGGAGACGAGCAGTGTCTTGATTCCGCCGCGCTTGATTGCTGCAAGCAGCGTCTCCGCGCCCGGCGTGAGTTTGAGCCGCTCATCGTAGACGCGGTCGAGCGCGGACGCTTCCAATCCTTTGAGCAGCGCGACGCGATGTCGCAGGCTCTCGTCGTATTCGATTTCTCCCCGCATGGCGCGCGCCGTGATCGCGGCGACCTGCTGCTTGAGGCCAACCAGGTCGGCGAGTTCGTCGATCGTTTCGATCGTGATGAGCGTCGAATCCATGTCCATGACGAGCAGACGGAAGTCGGCGAGCCGTCGTGTTTCGGGCACGAACGCATAGTCGAGCAGCAACTTCTCGCACAACTGCGGGACTTCATCGGCAGGATGCGCATCACAAAGGCGGAAGGCCTCGGGCGTGAGGCGCTCGATGCGGCTTGCGCCCGCGAGCTTCGCGAGTTGCTTGAGGTCCGGCGTCGCAACGTCGGCGCCTTGAATAACGAGATGCATCCAACGACGATGACTAGCTCTGGATTCCGGCTTGCGCCGGAATGACGAAGAGGGCGTGTTTCGGTTGAGCGATGGGCCGCATGGAAAAATGAACGCCTTATTCCGGCTTGGCGCCGGAATGACGAAGATTGCAGTAAAGCGGTCAGCGCGGGCGGTATTTCTCAGCGCACTTGTGTATCGCCATGTTGGTTCCCAACTGGAGGCAGTGGCGCGCGTCCACGTTGGCAAGCGAGCCGGTGCGTTTGCTGGCTGCAGGCTTCGCGCCCTGTTTCAGTACCACCCCCTTGTCGGCGCTTGCTGCGGGCGCGGGCGCCTGCGGCTTCGCGTCCTTCGTCTGTCCGAGAACGGGCATGGCGGACAGTCCAGCGACCAGCGCGATGGCCGGTATCACGGCAGCGGTGCTCTTCATGGATCCTCCTTTTATTTTCAGGTGTCCAGCGGGCAAGCTTACCACCGAAACATCGAAAGGGGTCAGACGCTTATATGGGGTCGGCGCCTAATGAAGCGCGGTGAACGCTTCGCGGATCGCGGCTATGCGCGTTTTGATGTCCGGCATCTTCGCTTCGATGCGTAAGCGGTCCTGTCCCGCGAGCCGGTAATTGCGCCGGCTCTGCACGAGGTTGAGCACCTTGATCGGCTCGATCGGCGGTTTGGGAATGAATTGCAACTGGACGGCCGCATCCGTTGCATCGATGCGCGCGATCCCGAGCGGTTTGCCGAGGATGCGCAGGCGATGGCTGTCGATGAGCGCGCGCGCCGCATCCGGCAGCGGCCCGAAGCGATCGATCAACTCCTCGCGCAGCGCATTGAGCGCATCTTCATCCTCGCAGTTCGCGAGCCGCTTGTAGAGCACGAGCCGCTCGTGCACGTCGAGCACGTAATCGGCCGGCAGCAGCGTGGGCACGTGCAGATTGATCTCGGTGGTGATGCCGAGCGGCGCGGTGAGGTCGGGCTCCAGACCCTGCTTGAGCGAGCGCACCGCCGAATCGAGCATCGCGCAGTAGAGGTTGAAACCCACCTCCTGCATTTCCCCGCTCTGCGATTCGCCCAGCACTTCGCCGGCCCCGCGGATTTCGAGATCGTGCATGGCGAGGAAGAAACCGGAACCGAGCTCCTCCATCATCTGGATCGCCTCCAGCCGCTTGCGCGCCTGCGCCGTGATGTTGCCTTCGTCGGGCAGCAGCATATACGCATAGGCCTGATGGTGGGAGCGGCCCACGCGCCCGCGCAATTGATGCAGTTGGGCAAGTCCGAACTTATCCGCGCGGTTGATGATGATGGTGTTCGCGCTCGGGACGTCGATGCCGGTTTCGATGATGGTGGTGCAGAGCAGTACGTTGAAACGCTGCTGGTAGAAATCGCGCATCACGTGTTCGAGTTCGCGCTCCCGCATCTGGCCGTGCGCCACGCGGATACGCGCCTCAGGGACCAGTTTCGTGAGCGATTCATCGACGTGTTGAATGGTATCGATGTCGTTGTGCAGGAAGTAGATCTGGCCGCCGCGTTTCAATTCGCGCATGACCGCCTCGCGGATGAGCGCACGGCTGTGGCGCGAGACGAAGGTTTTGATGGCGAGGCGCCGCTGCGGTGCGGTCGCGATCACGGAGAAATCGCGCAGGCCCTCGAGCGACATCGCGAGCGTGCGGGGGATCGGCGTGGCGGTGAGCGTGAGCACATCGACCTCGGCGCGCAGCGCTTTCAGGCGCTCCTTCTGCCGCACGCCGAAACGGTGTTCCTCGTCGATGATGACGAGCCCCAGGTTCTTGAACTTGACCTCCCGTCCCAGGAGCTTGTGCGTGCCGATCGCGATATCGATGCGTCCTTCGGCGAGGCCATTGAGCGCCTCTGAGGATTCCTTCGCGCTGCGGAAACGCGAGAGTTCGGCGATCCGGACCGGCCAGTCGGCGAAGCGGTCGCTGAAAGTGTTGAAATGCTGCTCGGCGAGCAGCGTCGTGGGAACGAGCACGGCGACCTGCTTGCCGTCTGCCACCGCGATGAACGCCGCACGCAGCGCAACTTCCGTCTTGCCGAAGCCGACATCGCCGCAGATGAGGCGGTCCATCGGCTTGCCGTTCTTCAAATCTTCCAGGGTGGCGTTGATCGCCGCCGCCTGATCGGGTGTCTCCTCGAACGGAAAGCCTTCGGCGAAAGCTTCGTAGTCGTGGTGCTTGACGTCGAACGCATACCCTACGCGTGCGGCGCGCTGAGCATACAGGTTCAGCAGTTCGGCGGCCGTATCGCGCACCTGCGCCGCGGCCTTCTTCCTGGCCTTGTCCCACTGGCCGCTCCCGAGCTGGTGCAGCGGCGCCGCCTCGGGTGCTGCACCGCTGTAGCGGCTGATGAGATGCAAGCTCGAAACCGGCACGTAGAGCTTGTCGCCGCCCGCGTACTCGAGCGTGAGGAATTCGGTTGCGCCTTCGCCGGGATCCATCGTGTGCAGGCCGAGATAGCGGCCGATGCCGTGCTGCTCGTGCACCACCGGGTCGCCGATCTTCACTTCCGAAAGATCGCGCAGCATGCCTTCGTTCGTGGTGCGCCGAGCTTCGCGCTCGCGCCGCGTGCGGGCTTGTGCCGCGTAAAGCTCGTTCTCCGTGATGATGGCGAACTCACGCCCGGGGTAAACGAAGCCCGCGTAGAGCGGCCCGGCGCCGAGCATCACGCGCTCGGTGGAGGCGTGGAATTGTGCATAGTCGTTGCACAGCGCCGGCTTGAAACCGTACTCCGCAAAGTATTCCAGCATCGTTTCGCGCCGGCCCTGGGTTTCGGCGAGGATCAGCGTGCGGCCGCGGTGCTGCTCGAGAAAATCGCGGAGCCGATGCAGGGGGTGCGTCGCGCGGCGTTCTACGGCGAGCGGTGGCAGCGGCGTGGTTGCGACTCGCGCAGCTTCGCTTCCATCCCCAACTCCCTCCTTGAAGGGGAAAGAAGA
>DATFGD010000219.1:0-7948 GCA_035249725.1 Burkholderiales bacterium | reverse complement strand
CATGCTGCCGTAATCGGCCACGATGTTTTGCCCCTCGCTGGGCGGCTTCAATTGGGGCCATTCTTCCGCCGCCGGCGCGTGTTCCAGCAGCCGCTGCGGACGGTCGAATCCCGCCGCATGCCAGTGCGCGTTGTGCCGGTGCCCGGACAGGGAGGCCAATGCGCCGGCCGCGGCCAGATGATTCAAGTCCCGCTGGTTTAACCCAGCGCGGCGCGCGAGATCTGCGAAATTTTCAAAGGGCTTTTGCACGCGTGCGGTTGCAATGCGCTTGGCGCCGGCTTGGGAAAGCCCTTTGACCATCAACAGCCCGAGCCGGACTGCGGCGAGCGGCAGCCGGGGCCGATGATCGGAAACGGGAGAACCGAAGTTCTGCGGCTGTACTCCGGGCGGCTCCAGCGTGCATTCCCACTCACTCGAAGTTACATCCATGGGCCTGATCTCAACGCCGTGTCTGCGCGCGTCCTGCACCAATGCCGAGGGCGAATAGAAACCCATCGGCTGACTGTTGAGCGTGGCCGCCAGGAAAGCCGCCGGCTCATAGTATTTCAGCCATGATGAAACGTACGCCAGCAAAGCGAAACTGGCGGAATGCGACTCGGGAAAGCCGTACTCTCCGAATCCGTGAATTTGCCGGCAGATTGCATCGGAAAATTCGGGCTTATAGCCGTTTTCCTCCATGCCCAACCTGAGTTGAGCTTGGAATTTTTCGAGATTGCCCTTGCGCCGCCATGAAGCCATGGCCCGTCTCAGTCTGTCAGCGTCGTCCGCTGTGAAATTTGCCGTGACCATGGCGAGCTGCATGACCTGCTCCTGGAAAATCGGCACCCCCAGCGTCCGGCCCAGTACGCCGCGTATTTTTTCATTTTCGTAGGAGATGTCTTCAGGCTTCATCTGGCGGCGCTTGAGGTAGGGATGCACCATCTCGCCCTGGATGGGGCCCGGCCTGACGATGGCGATCTCGATGACGAGATCGTAGAAATTCTTGGGCTTCAGGCGCGGCAGCATGGACATCTGCGCGCGCGACTCGATCTGGAACACGCCGATCGTATCGGCCCGCTGAATCATCCGGTATATCGCTTCATCGTCGGCACGATTGGCGATTTCATCCATCGATGGCGCGAAGCCGCGATAGGCGCGAATCGCCTCGAAAGCGCGCCGGATGACGGAGAGCATGCCCAGGGCGAGCACGTCGACCTTGATCAGCCCGAGCGACTCCAGGTCGTCTTTGTCCCACTGAATGACGCTGCGCTCGGGCATGGCGGCGTTCTCGATTGGAACCAGATGCGAAAGCAGGCCACGGGAGATGACGAACCCCCCGACGTGCTGGGAAAGATGGCGCGGGAATCCGATCAATGTCTCGACCAGCTCGACGAGCAGCCTGATTTTTTCATTGTCCGGATCGAAACCGCCTTCCCGCAGACGTTTGCGCAGGACATCGGGGCGGTCCCACCACGCCAATGACTTGGCCAGGCGGTCCACTTGGGCGAGTTCCAGTCCCAGCGCTTTTCCTGCGTCGCGCACCGCGCTGCGCGGCTGATAGGTGATGAGGGTTGCCGCAATAGCGGTGCGGTCGCGCCCGTATTTCGAATAGATGTACTGAATGACCTCCTCGCGCCGCTGATGCTCGAAGTCGACATCGATATCGGGCGGCTCTTCGCGCTCGCGGGAAATGAAGCGCTCGGACAGCATCTCGAGGCGGTCGGGCCCCACAGCGGTAATGCCCAGCGCGTAACACACGATGGAGTTGGCGGCAGAGCCCCGCCCTTGGTGCAATATGCCTTCGCGCTCCGCGTATTGAACAACGTCATAAACAGTGAGAAAAAAGGGCTCGTACTCCAAAAAAGCAATGAGTTCGAGCTCCTTTTCCACCTGCTTCCGCACCTTAATCGGGATGCCGCGTGGAAACCGGCGCTGCAATCCCTGTTCGGTCAGTTCCCGCAGGTAAGTCGTCGGCGTGTGGCCGGCCGGGACGATCTCGTCGGGATATTCGTAACGCAGGCTCTCGAGCGAAAAATTGCAACGCTCGACGATGTGCAGTGTTTCGGCGAGCAGTCCTGCAGGATAAATCTTTGCGAGCCGCGGCCTGGATCGCAAATGGCGTTCGGCGTTGGGATAGAGCGCATCTCCACAGCGGTGCAGCGGGATGCCGAGACGGATCGCGGTCAGCGTATCCTGCAGTATCCGGCGCGAAGGCGAGTGCATGTGCACATCGCCCGCAGCGACGAGCGGCAGACCGGTGATTTTTCCGAGTTGTTGCAGCCTCGAAAGGCGCGCGCTGTCATCCGGGCCGCAGAGCAGTTCGATGGCGATCCAGGCCCGCTGCGGAAAATGTTCGGCCATGAAGAAGGCGTGCTCCAGGACCTGGTCTTCCCCAATCGGCGGAACGAGCAGGGCGAGACAGCCTTCGAGGCCATGCGCGTCGAGATCCGAGCGTGTCAGGCGATAGCTGCCTTTGGCGGTTCTCATCCTGCCGAGCGTAATGAAGGCGGAAAGCCGGCCGTAGCTGGCGCGGTCGGTGGCGAGCAGGACGAATTTCAATCCATCCTCGAGCCGGATCTCACTGCCTATGATGAACTTGAGGCCGCACTCGCGTGCCGCTTCGTGGGCGCGTACCACACCGGAAAGCGAACATTCGTCAGTGATGGCGAGCGCGGCGTACCCGAGTTGGCTCGCACGCGTGACGAGCTCTTCGGGATGAGAGGCGCCGCGCAGGAACGTGAAGTTGGAAAGGCAGTGCAGCTCGGCGTATTCGGGGTCCTTCATCCGAAGATTCCATGCAGGTACCATGCGGCCGGTGCATTGTGCTCGCGATAGATCCATAGCAGGGACTGCGCCGGATTGCACGCAATGAAGTAATCGCGGGTGACGTCATGGCCATCCCACCAGCCGCTTTCGATGCGTTCGGGGCCGGTGAGCAACGACAGCGGGCCGTCATAGTGAGGAATGCTGGCAACTTCCTTGAGCGGTTGGGGTGATGCAACCAGCCAAAGCGGCCGCGCGCTGAACTGCAGCGGGACTTTTGGTGCGATATCATCACCTGGCTTGCACGCGCGCCAGGCGCGCTCCGGCCGGTGATCGGCCAGCGTTGCGAGTCCGAAGACCGCTTCTTCTCCAAGACGCGCGCGCAAGCGTTCGATGAGCCGGGCGGAGTTTTCTCCGTCATGCCGCGCTTCCGGAAGAAACGAAAGGTTGCGCGAAGCGAGCGGCTGAAGCTCATCGGCGCGTAGCGAAATAGCGATTACGGCGCTCGGTAGTTCGCTGCGCGCCAGACGTTCGCGCAACACGTTGAGCAAGTGTTCGGGATCGCGGCTTGCTGCAACGAGCGGCATGTCGAGCGTTGTATCGGCGCCATCCTCGTGGGCCAGCGTCCAGGAAAGACCAAGCACACCCTTACTGGTTGCGCCGAGCCAGCCGCACATTTCGCCCAACAGACGCCGTGCTCCGAACAGCAAGGCCTCGGATTGCTCGACCGGCGCCGGCAGGGGAAGGGATGCACTGAAGCTCGATGGCGGAACAAAGGGTGGTCGGGGATCGGGCAATCGGCCCAGCGCCCGATCGATATCGTCCAGCAATGTCTGTCCCAAGCGGCGTGCCACGCCCGCACGCGGCAGCTTCAGGCATTCACCGATCGTATGTACGCCGAAGTTTTCCAGCATCGCCCTGATTTCCGGACGCGGGTCGAGCACTCCCACCGGCAGCTTCTGCAATTCAAGATGCAGTGCATCGCTGTGCCGGATGCGCGCCGCAAGCCCTGCGCGAGAAAAAAGCTGCGCGGCGAGCGGCGTCGGCGCGCAGGCCAGGCGTGCGGCATAACCGAGTTGCGTCAGGCCCTGTCCGATGCGCCGGAGTAATGCGCCGAGGCCGCCGAACAAGGCGAGTGAACCTTCCACTTCGAGCAGGACTTCATTGGGCGGGGAAACGCTGATCGTCGGTGTAAATCCAAAGGCCCACGCAGCGATGCGTTCCAGTGCGGCGTGTTCCGCATTTTCGTCGCGAACGACGATGCGGAGATTGGAAACCAGCGCCCATGCGGCAGCAATCGTCATGCCAGTGTGAATGCCGCGTGCGTGTGCATTTGAGTTGCATACCATCAAGGTTGCACCGCCGCCGGAGGAGGAAGCAACGGCCAGGGGACCGGATTCCGATATGCCACGTGTCAACGTGTCGAGCGGAAGACGGAAAAAATGCAGTGCCAGCCACAGCATGGAGCGAACGAACTTCGGGAAAATCAATGCGCAGCGTGAAAAGCGGAAGGCTGTCGCAGTGGGATATGCGATGGTGTGCTGAAGCGGGACGTTATTACACCGTGCAAATCGAGTAGAACCGGTGCGGGGATACTGCCTCCGCGCCGTTTCAGAATGCGCACGATGGTCCTGCCGTCCGCCTTGCCCAAGTGCAGGCGCAAGGCCGCCGAAGTGAAGGGCGTTGCGCGGGCGCCGCGGAACAGAATGACGAGCGCGCCGCTACCTTCGGCAGTCCGTTGCAGGCGGCGCAACGCGCGCTCCGGAACGCGGTTAAGCCATAGCAGCGCGGCGCCACAGCTTCCCGAGCGCAGCGCCTGCTCGCCAGCCCAGAGCTGCATTTCAACGGGTTGCGCACGGATCAGCATAACGTGCGATAAGCGGACACCATGGCCTGCCAGCGCAGGCGCATAGGGAATATAGGGCGGTGCGATCAGCAAAAGCGAGCGCTCATTGCGGGTGAGACGCCCGAGTGCCGGCATTAAAAGTCTCAATTCACCTATGCCCGGGCGTTCGGCATAAATTTCCGTCAGCGCTTCCGCGGGCCATCCCCCGCCAGGCAGCAGCACGTCCAGTTCGGCAAAGCCGGTCGGCACGCTTGGAATGGAGACCTGTGCGCACTCATTGCCGCGCCATACGGCGGGATGATTAAACGCATTCGAAGCAGGGGCGGCCATGATTACATTAACTTAAACGGCGGACTAACTATCTATAACGGTCTGCCATTGCGGATGACACCGACCGCCACGCCCTCGATCACCACCGATTCCCGGCGGGTATCGATCGTAAGCGTGCGGAATTCAGGATTTTCAGGAGCGAGTTCCACCCAATGCCGCTGGCGGTGTATGCGTTTGACGGTGACCTCGTCGCTCAAGCGCGCTACCACGATCTGTCCTGACCGGAACTCATGCGTGCGATGCACGGCGAGCAGATCGCCGTCGAGAATGCCGGCATTCTGCATGCTCAACCCTCTGACCTTCAGCAGATAATCGGCGCGCGGCTTGAAGAGTAGCGGATCGATCTGATAATGCGCTTCAATATGCTGGGCAGCGAGTATGGGGCTGCCTGCAGCGACCCGGCCGATGACGGGGATCCCGGCCGTTTGCTTTACCCGGATGCCGCGCGATGCACCGGGCGCCATCTCGATGACGCCTTTCCGAGCCAATGCCCGCAGATGCTCTTCCGCTGCATTGGGAGAACGAAATCCCATGGCCCGGCAGATTTCAGCCCGCGTGGGCGGATATCCCGAACTCGTGGTATGAGTTCGGATGAATTCGAGCACCTCTGCCTGGCGCGGCGTCAGTTCTTCATCCATGGCCTTTTCTCCGTCCCTGTAATTATATACAGTATCCGTGCTGCCGCAAGCAGGACATCGCGACTCGCAAATGAAGAGGGTGCGCCTGAAAACTCGCTTCGTTCCGGAATCGTTTGCACCGTGGCAACGATCGGGTTGCATGCACTCCAAGTAAAGTACGTTTGGTCTTGGATAATCACTATTATTTTTGTTATACTTCAAAGCTCTGTGGAAAGAAGATGGGCGGTTCGCCCATTTTTTGTTTGTAGAACGATACGCGATGGATTTGCAGGCATTGCTTGAGACGACGCTCACGGGACTGGGTTATGAGCTGGTGGATCTGGAAAGATCCGGCAGAGGACGGCTATTGCGGGTCTTCATCGACAAGGCGGGCGGCGTCAACGTCGACGATTGCGTGGCGGTAAGCCATCACCTGAACCGCCTGCTGCCGGTGGAAGGCGTTGCGTACGACAGGCTCGAAGTTTCTTCACCGGGCCTGGACAGATTGCTGAAAAAGGAACGGGACTTTGTGCGGTTTGCCGGGCAGAAGGCGCGCATCAAGCTGCGCATACCGGTCGACGGGCAGAGAAATTTTGTGGGTGTATTGAGGGAAACGCGTGCCGGCAAGGTGCAGCTCGAGATCGACGGTAAGCTGTTGTCGCTCGACCTGGACAATCTGGAGAAGGCGCGGCTGGTTCCCGCGATCTAGCAGGAGGTTGAGATGAGCCGCGAGATTTTGTTGCTGGTGGATGCTTTGGCGCGCGAGAAGAACGTCGAGAAGGAAATTGTTTTCGGCGCGCTCGAACTCGCCCTCGCATCGGCGGCGAAAAAGCGTTTCAACGAAGATGTGGACGTGCGCGCCTCCGTGGATCGCGCGACCGGCGCCTTCACGTTCTTCCGCCGCTGGGAGATCGTGAATGACCGCGACATCGAGACGCCATCTCGGCAGTACAAGCTGCACGAGGCGCAGGAGATCAATCCCGAGAGCGAGGTCGGACAGTTCATCGAGGAACCGATCGAGGGGATAGAGGTCGGCCGCATCGGTGCCCAGACTGCCAAGCAGGTCATACTGCAGAAGATACGGGATGCCGAGCGCGAGCAGATTCTGAACGACTTCCTCGCGCGCAAGGAGCATCTGGTTACAGGAGTGATCAAGCGCATGGAGCGCGGCAATGCGATCATCGAGTCGGGGCGGCTCGAGGCGATGCTGCCCCGCGATCAGATGATCCCGAAGGAAAACCTGCGGGTTGGGGATCGTGCGCGCGCCTACATGTGGAAGATCGATCGGGTGAGCCGCGGCCCGCAACTGATACTCTCGCGCACCGCGCCTGAGTTTCTGGTGAAGCTGTTCGAGCTGGAGGTCCCGGAACTCGAAGACGGCCTGCTCGAGATCAAAGCCGCAGCGCGCGATCCCGGTTCACGCGCGAAAATTGCCGTCAAATCGAACGATCAGCGCATCGACCCCATCGGCACCTGCGTCGGCATGCGCGGTTCACGCGTTCAGGCGGTGACTTCGGAACTCGCAGGAGAGCGGGTGGACATCATCCTGTGGAATCCCGATCCCGCACAGTTCGTGATCAATGCACTCGCGCCCGCCGAAGTGAGCAGTATCGTGGTGGACGAGGAAAAGCACAGCATGGATATCGTCGTCGACGAGGAGAACCTCGCGCAGGCCATCGGGCGAAACGGTCAGAACGTCCGGCTGGCGAGCGAGCTCACCGGCTGGGAACTCAACATCATGACGATGGAGGAATCCCAGAAGAAGACCGAGGAAGAGTCGAGCCGTATCCGCGCGATCTTCATGGAGAAGCTCGACGTCGACCAGGAGGTCGCCGACATTCTGGTGCAGGAGGGTTTCTCCACGCTCGAAGAGGTGGCTTATGTGCCGCTCAACGAAATGCTCGAGATCGAGGCGTTTGACGAAGCGACCGTAAACGAGCTCCGAAGCCGTGCCCGCAATGCGCTGCTCACGCAGGCGATTGCGAGTGAGGAGCGGGTCGAACACGAGATCGAAGACCTGATGAAGGTCGAAGGAATGGACAAGGAAACAGCGCGCCTGCTCGCCTCAAAAGGGGTCAGCACGCAGGAGGAACTTGCGGATTGTGCCACTGACGATCTCGTAGAGATGGCCGGGCTCGAGTCGGAGCGCGCAAAGGAACTGATCATGGCTGCGCGGGCGCCGTGGTTCGCAGAAACCAACGCATAAGCAGGGATAAATGGCGCAGATAAACGTCACTCAATTTGCCAGCGAACTCGGGTTGCCCCCGGGGTTGCTCATCGAGCAGCTGCAGGCCGCCGGCGTCAAGAAAGTGCTGGCCGAAGATACGCCGCTCACTGAGAAGGACAAGACGCAGCTGCTCGATTACCTGCGTCAGGCCCACGGCGGACGGGAGGCGAAGCAGAAGATCACGCT
>DATFGD010000218.1:0-3349 GCA_035249725.1 Burkholderiales bacterium | reverse complement strand
GCGTGTAAAGATTGCATGGGCCGATGTCGAAACTGCACGGGCCTCCGGTACGTAATTTGCTGGCCAAGAGAAACGTCACCATGCCAAGGACCCACGCATGCCGTCAGCGCACCCGGATTCGCTGCATCTCAAGCGCAAGGCACACGGGACGCAGGCCCTGCAGAAGCTGCAGGAACACTTCCGCCTGTTCGCGCACCGCGCGGCGATAACGGCCGGCTCGCCGTGGGCCTTTGCGACCGGCGCAGGCCTCGTCGTACTGTGGGCCGCAACCGGTCACCTTTTCGGTTACTCCGAAGAATGGCAGCTCGTCGTCAACACCGGTACGACGATCATCACGTTTCTCATGGTGTTCATCATTCAGAACACCCAGACACGCGATTCGCGCGAGCTGCACGTGAAGCTCGATGAGTTGCTGCGCGCGGTGGGCGATGCGCGCACCGGCGTCATCCGCAGCGACGATTTGACGGACGAGGAGTTGGAACAACTGCATGCCGAGCTGCGCGACGTCGCGGCGCACGCGGACGACGGCGTAGCGGGCAGCCGCGCCGCGCGGGAACACGAGCGCGCAGCGCTGATCGTCCGGCAGTGGCTGAAGCGACCTGCGAAGCGGCGTACGGCCGCGCATCTCGACGAGTTCTACGATTCGCTGCAGAAACACCACCCGCAGTTGCTCGACTTTGCGGACTACGCCGACCGCCGCAGCGAACTGGCCAGAATCGTGCGCGGCCACATCACGGCATGAAGTCAAGCGTGGGCACATGGATTGCTTATGTTCGACCGCTCGCGAGCCTTCAGGCTCGAAACATCGAACCCTCAGCTTTTCTGGAAAGGAACAGCCATGTCCGTAGTCGAAAAAACCGTGGAAGTACAGTGTCCGCTGTCGCAGGTCTACAACCAGTGGACGCAGTTCGAAACGTTCCCGCGCTTCATGGAAGGCGTGGAGGAAGTGAAGCAACTCGACGATACCCATCTGCACTGGCACGCTGAGATCGCGGGCGTAGACCGCGAGTGGGATGCCGAAATCACCGATCAGGTCCCCGACCGCAAGATCGCCTGGCGTTCGATCACCGGCCCCGAAAACGGCGGCACCGTGACGTTTCAGCAAGTCGATCCGCAACGCACCCGCGTTACGCTGCGGATGGAATACGACCCCAAGGGTTTCGTCGAAAAGGCAGCCGACATGATCGGCGTCATCGAGCGCCGCATCGAGGGCGACATGAAACGCTTCCGGGATTTCATCGAAGAGCGCGGTCAGGAGACCGGCGCATGGCGCGGGGACGTGAAGGGCGGCAGCGTGCGCAACAAGCCGCACTGACGCGCCGGCTGTAACGGCAGCGGCAATGTGCAAGAACGAGGAAGCGTGCGGCCCAATTGCAGGTGAAGCGCTCGCTTGCGATCCATTCACCCTGATTTTTACCGGAGTTACAGAGACCGTCCATGGCCAATCCCAGCATACGCAAGACCAATCTACGCAAGACCGACGGCGCTGATCCCGTCGAACCGGTGGAGCCGGTTCAGGTAAACGATGCGCGCATGCCCAAGGAACGCATCGAACCCGATCAGATGAAGGAGTGGGCCAAGCGCCTTAATGTCAGCACGACGCGGCTCCGCGAAGCGGTGCAGCGCGCCGGCCCCGTCGTGGACGATGTGAAGCGTTTCCTCGCGCATCACTGACCGTCTGCATTCGTTGCGCCGGGCATTGTTCCGGAGCCTCGAATGCTTCAACGAGGTTGGACCGTGCGCAATGAAGACACTTTTCGTAATCGACCGCAGAAATGGATGGCCGCCCGCCGTCCCGGGCGCCGAATTCGTCGCCGCCGAAGAATATCTCACCGATCCTGTTTACAACCACGGCCGATATCAGCGCATCGTCAATCTGTGCTCATGCGATCGCCAGCAAGGCAAAGGACAGTACGTTTCGCTGGTTGCCGAAGCACGCGGGCAGCAGACGATACCGAGCGTCAAGACGATCGAAGATGTCCACTCGGGACTGCTGCACAGTGTGCTGCCGCGCGAGATCGACGCCCTGCTGCCGGCTGCGCTGCCCAAGAGCGGTGATGCCGCAATCGAAGTCGACGCCTATTTGGGCCGGGATCCGACCGGGCGCCACGCTGCCGTAAGCCGCCGCCTGTTCGAGCTGGTGTGCTCTTTGTATGCAAGTACTACATGGCGCCCGGCCATTGGCAGGTCATCAAGCGCGATGCCGCGGGCCGGGTGGAAGGCCGCACCGTCGCCGTGTCGGTCAGCGAAGCGCCCGAAATCGTGGTGCAGACCGCGCTGCGGGCAGCCAATCTCATCGGCTCGGGTTTCTATGGCGTCGATCTCAAGCAGTGTGACGACGCGTGTTACGTCATGGAAGTGAACGACAACCCGAATGTGGACGGCGGCAACGAGGACCAGGTGCTCGGTTCCGCGCTCTATCGCGAGATCATGGGCGTGATCAAGCGCCGCATTGGAGAAGCTCGGGTAAAGGCGACCGTCTGATACGAAACTTGCAGAGAGACCGTTCCTCACGCGATACTGACGCACTCCATCCAATAAACAACTGCAGGGAAGAGGTTCTTTCGATGAAGGAACTCGAACTTATCGGCCGGGAAGTCGAGAAACTGCGCGCTGCCGGAAAAAGCGCGGTGCTCGCCACCGTCGTGGACATACAAGGCTCATCCTATCGGCTGCCCGGAGCGCGGATGCTGATTGCCGACTCGCAGTGGATGGCGGGCTCGGTCAGCGGCGGCTGCCTCGAAGGGGATGTCGTGCTACGCGCCCGTGAGGTGCTGGAGACGAATCGCGCGGCGGTCGTGACCTACGACACCACGAGCGACGAAGACATCATGTTCGGCGTCGGCCTCGGGTGCCGCGGCATTATCAAGGTGCTGATCGAACCGATCACCCCCAGGCCCGCACAGCCGGATCTGGTCGGATTCATACGCCGCTGCATCGAGCAACGCGAACACGGTGTCGTCGCAACCGTGATCGATGCAGGCGGCAAATGCACTGCCGTGGCCGGTTCGCGTCTCGTGCGCACTGCCAGCGGCGAAACCGGTTCGGACATACGGGACGCGGCATTGAAGGCCGAAATCGGGGCCTACGTTGAACGCATGCCCGTTTCCCAGGGCTCGCATACGGCGCGCTTTCCGCTCGCCGATGGTGAAGCAGTGGTTTTCGTCGAAGTGGTTCACCCACCGCTTCCGTTTGTCGTATTTGGCGCGGGTCACGATGCGCTGCCCATGGCTCGGCTTGCCAAGGAGCTGGGTTGGCGCGTGGCCGTAGTCGATCATCGCGCTGCGTATGCCACCCGGGAACGCTTTCCGCTCGCTGATGAAGTGATCGTCGCAACGCCGGAGGAGAT
>DATFGD010000217.1:0-2862 GCA_035249725.1 Burkholderiales bacterium | reverse complement strand
CCCTGCACGTAATTCTGCACGTAATCCGCCGTGCGCTCGAACGCCGCCATGCCTACACCGAGATTCTTCGCCGCAACGATGATCTTGCCGGGACGGAAGTAAATGCCGGCGCGCGACATCGCGACGTTTTCCGCGAGGCAGTGATCCTTCGGCACCGCGCAGTCCTCGAACACGATCTCGCCGTTGTTCATGAAGCGCCCGCCGAGCGTCTCGTTGCAGCGCTGCACGGTGAGACCGGACGTGCCGCGCGGCACGAGGAAGCTCGAGGTGCCCTTGGTGATGCCCGCGCCCGGCTGAGTGGTCGCGTACACCACGTACAGCTTCGCGTCGTAACCGTTGGTGATGAACTGCTTGCGGCCGTTGATAACCCACTGGTCGCCGCGCAGCTCGGCACGCGTGTGCATCATCGCTTCGGGCACGTCGTACGGCAGCCAGCGGTCGGACGCCCCGCGCGGTTCCGTGAGGCAATGCGCGAGGAGGAACGTCGGATCCTCCGCGATGCGCGGAAACCAGCGCTCCTGCAGGTGGCGCGGCGCGATATTGGCGAGGAGCTTGCAGATTTTCCAGATCTGCGTGAGCTTGTCCGCGAGGCCCGAGTCGCCGCGCGAGATTTCCTCCGCCACCATCGCGAAGGTCTGCACTTCGTGCTGCGGGTCCACGGGCGTCCCGCCGAACTCCTCGGGAATGCCGAGCGTGCGCACGCCGATCTTGTGCGCCGCCTCGAGCAGCTCGCGCGACGGGCGGTTCTCCGGCTTCATGTCCCATTCCTTCTCCCAGTTCTTGCGGATGAAGGGCGCGACTTCGCCGTCGACGAACGCGCGTATGCTCTCGCGCATCATGCGCTGCTCTTCGGAGAGCGCGCGGTCGATCATTTCATACATCGAAATCCTCCCTTATGGCATGGGGATAACAATTGTGCCGTTCATGCTTCCCTTCGACCTACGCCGAGGACAGGCTCCGGGCTCAGCATGAACGGCATACTGACATTACCGTTCGTCCTGAGCTCCGTCGAAGGATGACCGGTCATGTCTTTACGGTGTTTTGCGCTCTCGTATGCCGCGCAACGAAGTCGAGCGTCACGCGGGCGGTCGCGTCGGGATCAGAGCCTGCGGCATGATAGCCGTCGATCGGCAGGATCGCGAGCTCCGAGCCCGGGATCGTCTTCTGCCAGCTTTCGAACACCGCTTTACCGCGTCGGGCGGTGTCGGTTCCGATAGCGAGCGTCGGGCAGCGAATGCGTTTGATGTCCTCGCGAATATCGATGGTGCTCACCCACCCAAGATAAGCGTGCGCCGTTGAGAGCGCTGTTGCGCCCATCATGTCCGACCACCAATCGATCCCCGCATCGGGCATGCGGCTCCCCATCCGCTCGCGCTGGGTTCGTTTCGCCCAGCTTCTGACGCCGTCGCGCTTCATCTCCTCGATCCAGCCCTCCGCCTTGGGCGCCGTGACAGGCGAGCACGCGACCGTGATCGTTTTCGCCAGCTCGGGATGCGTCGCCGCAAGCATCATGACGCTGATGCCGCCGCTTTTTCCCCCGACGACGTGCACCGGCTCGCCCGCGACGTGCTTGATCACCGCAGCGAGATCCTCGACGAACGTTCCGGTCGTCAGCGGAAAATCCTTGGCGACCGGCCCTGACTTCCCGAATCCGCGCTGATCGATCCGGATGACGCGATAGCGCCGTGAGAAATGCGGCACCCACGCGCGCCACGCTTCAGTGGTCTCGGTGAACCCATGGACGAACAGCACGCTCTCCGGACGCGTCCACGCATCGGTGTGGTCGTCGATCCTGTAGTAGAGCTTGCAGTCCGTGTGTTCGAGATACGGCATTGATCGAAGCTTTGGTCCATCTTGAACAGGCTCAGATTCTATTCCACAATCACCGCAGCAGTGGGCAATAGCAGATCTTACAATCGACGAACAGACCATAAAGGAAGGAAGCGATGAGAAAGGGTGGGACATGGAGCTTCGTGTTGGCCGTTGCAGTGCTATGGATGACTGAAACTCCGGCAGCTACAACGTCAGAGCCAAAAGTCGTCGTCACGAAGCCCCAGAAGCTTGGCAAGGGAAAGGCGTGGGTTTATGTCGCCGTGGATGCGAAGGGCAGCCCGCTCGCGCTCGGCGTCAGCCTGGACAAGGCCGCGCTCGATGACTTGCCCAAAGAACACAATATGAAGAGCCGGTGCTTCGATAAGAACAAAAATGGAAAAATTGACGCAGGCGAGTGCCTCGGCGATTACGAGCTCATATTCATGCTCCCGCAGGGCGAGGCAGCGAAAGCCGTATCACCGTTCAAGTGGGTCGGCCTCAACTGGAATCCGCACGGACACGGGAAACCCGCTCCGCCGCCCTGGGCCGAGCCGCATTTCGACTTCCACTTCTATATCTCGGAGAGGGAGGCAGTGAAACAGCTCCGGCCGGGTTCATGCGGCGAGCTGATCGACTGCGAGGATTTCAAAAGGGCGAGAAAAGCGGTACCGGCCAAATATGTGCACCGGGACCACATCGACGTCGGCGCGGCGGTGCCGGACATGGGCAACCATCTCGTCAACTCAAAGGCGCCTGAGCTGGCGAAAGGCGGTCCGAAGTTCACCCACACGTTCATCTTCGGGGCGTACGACGGGCACATCACATTCTACGAACCGATGATCACCCGCGCGTATCTCGCCAGCGCGCCCAAGATGTGCGAGCGTATCAAGCAGCCGGCGGCGTGGGCGCTCGCCGGATCTTATCCGACCAAGTATTGCATCCGGTATTCGGATCGTAGCGGCAGATATACCGTTTCGCTGGAGGGTTTCGTCGAGCGAACCGCAAACTAGAAAGTGGCAGTGCTTCTTACCTATGGCGCGGGCTCACGTT
>DATFGD010000216.1:0-5101 GCA_035249725.1 Burkholderiales bacterium | reverse complement strand
ACTGGCGTCGACGGTCAAGGCCATGCTCGCCGCAGCGCCGCATCCCGAGCCCGGCGCGATTCCGAAAGCCATCGTCGCGCCGCACGCGGGTTACGTTTATTCGGGCCCCATCGCCGCGAGCGTTTACGCCCTTCTCGAGCCGGCGCGCGAGCGCATCCGGCGCGTCGTGCTGCTCGGGCCCACGCATCGGGTGGCGGTGCAGGGACTCGCGCTGCCGGACGCCGAAGCGTTCGTGACACCGCTCGGTCGTGTGCCGCTCGACCGTGAAGCCATTGCAGCCGTTCGCGAATTGCCGCAAGTGACCACGAATTCTGCTGCGCATGCGTTGGAACATTCGCTGGAAGTGCATCTTCCGTTCTTACAGTGCGTACTCGGCACCTTTTCGCTCGTGCCGTTCGCGGTAGGGGCCGCCGAAGCCACGGAAATCGCCGAGGTGCTCGACATCTTATGGGGCGGCCCGGAGACGATCATCGTCATCAGCTCCGATCTTTCCCATTACCACCCGTATGGCATCGCGCAGGCGATCGACCGCGGCACGGCGGAAGCGATACTCGCGCTACGCACCGACATCACGCATGAACAGGCGTGCGGCGCAACGCCCGTCATCGGAGCGAACCTGGCTGCGCAACGGCGCAAACTGCGGCCGCGTCTCTTGGACCTGCGCAATTCCGGCGATACGGCGGGTGACCGTGGACGCGTCGTGGGTTATGGCGCCTTCGCCTATTTCGAAGCCGAGAGCGATGAGCGCTGAAGCACGGAACAGTCCGTTGCCGCACGATGCCGGAATCGTGCTGCTGCCGCTCGCCCGTGCAGCCATCGCACAGGAAATCGGCCGGCAGGTCCCTGCGCCCGAAGACCGCCCGTGGTTGCGGGAACCCGGCGCCTGCTTCATCACGCTCATGCACGAGGCGCGCCTGCGCGGATGCATCGGCACGCTGCAGGCACATCGCGCGCTGAGCGAAGACGTGAAGGCGAACGCGATCGCGGCCGCCTTTCGGGACCCGCGCTTCAAGCCGCTCGTCGCCGACGAATTCGATGCGGTCGAAGTCGAAATTTCCCTGCTGTCGATGCTGGAACCGCTGCAAGCCGGTGACGAAAGCGAGGTGTTGCAGCAGTTGCGTCCGGGCATCGACGGTGTGATCTTCCAGTATGGCCATCACAAGAGCACCTTTCTGCCGCAAGTCTGGCGCGACTTCGCCGACGCTGCGGATTTCATGGCGCATCTCAAGTACAAAGCGGGCCTGCCGCCGGATTTCTGGGACCCGGAAGTCAGGCTTTCCCGTTATACCGTCACGAAGTGGCGCGAATCCGAATTGCGCGCGCTGACGCCATGACTACTCATCACCACCCCGGCCGTTACTGGCACATGCTCGCGGACGGGCGCATGCAGTGCGATCTCTGTCCGCGCGATTGCCGCCTGCACGAAGGACAGCGCGGCGCGTGCTTCGTGCGCCAGCGCGTCGGCGATGAGATGGTGCTCACGACCTATGGCCGCTCGTCGGGCTTTTGCGTCGATCCGGTCGAGAAGAAGCCACTCAATCACTTTTATCCCGGAACGAGCATCCTGTCGTTCGGCACCGCGGGCTGCAACCTCGCGTGCAAGTTCTGCCAGAACTGGGACATCTCCAAGTCGCGCGAGATGGATACGCTCGCCGACGAGGCCTCGCCTGCCGCGATTGCACGCACCGCGGCGGAGCACGGCTGCAGGAGCGTCGCCTTCACCTACAACGATCCGGTGATCTTCGCCGAATACGCGATGGACGTCGCCGACGCGTGCCGCGAGCACGGCATTAAAACGGTTGCCGTCACGGCGGGGTACATCCACGACCGCGCGCGGCGCGAATTCTACGCCAAGATGGACGCGGCCAACGTCGACCTGAAAGGGTTCACCGACGAGTTCTATTTGAAGCTGTGCGGCGCGCGCCTGAAACCGGTGCTGGTGACGCTCGTCTACCGCAGGCACGAAACGGACGTGTGGTTCGAGATCACGACGCTCCTCATTCCGGGAAAGAACGACTCGAGCGAGGAAATACACGCAGAGTGCGAGTGGATCATGCGCGAGCTGGGAGCCGACGTGCCGCTCCATTTCACGGCGTTTCATCCCGACTACAAGATGACGGACCTCCCGCACACGCCGGCGGCGACGCTTACGCGCGCCCGTGATATCGCGCTCGACCACGGGCTGCATTACGTCTACACCGGTAACGTGCACGATACCGAGGGCGGCACGACATACTGTCCGGGATGCCGGGCAGCGCTCATCGTGCGCGACTGGTATCGCATCGAGCAGCAGAAGGTGACGGCCGAAGGCCGCTGCCCGAGCTGCGGTCACGCCATCGCCGGGCGATACGAGCGCTACAGCGGCCAGTTCGGGCGGCGCCGCATTCCGGTCGCGATCAACGCAGCGGTCTGACCGGCAAGTTACTTCTCTGGGCTCGTGCTTCGACGGAGCTCGGCACGAAGGTGTCTTGCGCGGCGCCTACTGCTTCGAAACGGCGACGCCCATTCCGGGGTTGAAGAACTGGAAGTTGCTGCGCCCGGTCTTCTTGGCGTGATACATCGCCTTGTCGGCATTGATCATCAGGGTGGCGACATCTCTGCCGTCGTCCGGAAATACGCTGATCCCTATGCTGCACGAGATGTTGAGCGCGTTGCCCTCGATCTGGAACGGACGCGTCAGTTGATCGAGGACCTTGCCGCTGATCGAGGCGGCGTCCGAAGCTTTGCCGATGTCGCTCAACACGATCACGAACTCGTCGCCGCCGGTGCGCGCGACCGTGTCGCCTTTCCTGACGCAGTCCCTGAGGCGCCGCGCAACCGACTTCAGCAGCTCGTCGCCGATCCGATGGCCGAATGAATCGTTGACCGGCTTGAAGCGATCGAGGTCCACGAAGAGCAGGGCGAACGAGCGGTCGCTGCGCCCGGCGCGAAAGACCGCCTGCTCCAGCCGGTCGTCGAGCAGAAAACGGTTGGGCAGGCCGGTGAGCTTGTCGTGCAGCGCGATGCTGCGCAATTGATCGTTCGCCGCCTGCAGTGTATCGGCAAGTTTCGCGGTATGCGCGGCGAAGTGGGCGTCGAAGGCCGATATCACCAGTGTCAGTGCGAGCACGCCCATCGTCGCGAGCCCGACCATGAAAGCAAGCGTTGCATTGTCCATGCCGCCGGCGGCGTCCGCGGCGAGGCAGATGCTGCCCGGGGCGAAATGCGCCGCCGCCATGCCGGTGTAGTGCATCCCGGCGATGGCGAATCCCATGACGACCGCGCTGCCGAGCTTGGCCAGGATCGCGGTCCCGGAATATTTCCTGCGCAGCTGAAAAGCAATCCACAGGGCGGCAAGCGAGGCGACGATGGCGATCAGGATCGACGCGATGAAAAGCGTCGGATCGTATTCGATGGGCGGGGACATGCGCATCGCCGCCATTCCGGTGTAGTGCATGGAGCCGATGCCCAACCCCATAAGCGCCGCGCCGACGGAGAGGTTCCCACCCGTCATTTCCGGCCGGCGCACGACGAGCAGCGCAACGCCCGACACTGCGACGGCGAGGATCCACGACAGGGTGTTGAGCGGGATATCGTACGCAACCGGCACGGGCAGCCTGAACGCGAGCATGCCGATGAAATGCATCGACCAGATGCCGCTGCCCATGGCAAAGGCGCCGCCGAGGAGCCAGACCCACCAACGCTTGCCCTGCTTGGCGCTGATGCGCCCGGCGAGATCCAGAGCGGTATAGGAGGCGATGGCGGCGACCACCACGGAAAGCGCTACCAGCTTGAGGTCGTATACGCCTTCCATCGCTTTCTCTCCCCCTGCGTTTGGTGGCGGTAGTTTAAACGCATGAAGGAAAACCACAAGCGTTGGGCTTCCGTCCGGCGCGCGCGCCGCGCCCGCAGACAGTGTCTCGGACGCTGCGCCGCTCGCACGGAAGCACGAAGTCGAGCCGCAGCGGTCTGTATAATTGTCGGTTTTGTCCGAGTAATGCTGGATTTCATCGTACCGGCGGCGGGCCAGCGCACTCTCGCGCCGTCCCTGCATGGTTCGAGCGATGCGCTCGCGATGGCGGAACTCGCGCTGCGCGCGCGGCCGCTGCTCGTCGTAACGGAAAGCGCCTGGCACGCGCAGCGCCTGCTCGAAGAGATTCCGTTCTACGCGCCGCAGCTCAAGGTTCACCTCTTCCCCGACTGGGAAACGCTGCCCTACGACCATTTCTCGCCGCATCACGATCTCGTCTCGGAACGGCTGGCGACGCTCTATCAGATGATGCACGGCGAGTTCGACGTCGCAATCGTGCCGATCACCTCGGCGCTCTATCGTCTGACGCCGGTCGAGTATCTCGCCGCGCATACGTTCTTCTTCAAGCGCGGCGAAAAGCTCGCCCCCGAGGAGTTGCGGCGCCAGCTCACGCTCGCCGGTTACACCCATGTCACTCAGGTGCTCGCCCCCGGTGAATACTGCTACCGCGGCGGACTGATCGATCTCTTTCCGATGGGGAGCGCGCTGCCCTACCGCATCGATCTCATGGACGACGAGATCGAAAGCATCCGCAGCTTCGACGTCGACACCCAGAAAAGCATCTACAAAGTGCCCGAGGTGCGGCTGCTGCCCGCGCGCGAATTTCCGATGGATGAAGCGGGCCAGACGGCATTCCGCCGCCATTTCCGCGAGAAGTTCGAAGGCGATCCCTCGAAGAGCCATCTCTACAAGGACGTGAGCAAAGGCATACCAAGCGCGGGTGTCGAATATTACCTGCCGCTTTTCTTCGAAAAGACGGCGCTCATTACCGATTACCTTCCCCGCAACACGCTGGTCTGCCTGCAAGGCCCGATTGAATCCGCCATCACGGACTTCTGGAACGAAACGCGCGCGCGCTACGACATGCTCAAAGGCGATCGCGCCAACCCGGTATTGCCGCCGCAGGAACTGTTTCTCGCCGCCGACGAGTTTTTTGGCGCGTTCAAAGCGTTTGCGCGGGTGCAGTTTCCGACTGCGGTTACCCCCACCCTAACCCTCCCCCTGCAGGAAGGAGGGAATGAGAAAGATGTCCCTGCCGCCTTGATAGAAACCAGCGATGGAAAAGAATCTTCTTTCCCCTTCAAGGAGGGA
>DATFGD010000215.1:0-7482 GCA_035249725.1 Burkholderiales bacterium | reverse complement strand
CAAAACGCGCAACACCCTGCGCTGGAAATCCGGTTCATTCGGGGCGCCTAACGGCCTGCCGAGCATGAACGGTACCCACAGCGCCCGCGGCGGCTTGATGGCCGCGGTCTGCTCGCGGATCATGCTGATCTGAGCGGTCGGGACGCCTTCGCGCTCGATGTAGTGACCCAGTGCGCCCACGGCGCACGTGCAGTTGGGTCAGACCGGTGTGAGGAGCACCGCATCGACGCGGTCCTTTTTGAGCAAGCTCACAAGCTCGCGCGCGTTGGGCTCGAGCCCGCGAATCGGTGCAGCGCCCATGAACGAGTAGTGAAAATTCGAGACCGATCCTATTTCCCCGCCCGCCGCGAGTTCACGTAACCGGTCCACGGGAAAGACGACGTTGATGTCCTCCTGGAACCCGCTGCGGTCGAAGTTAACCGAAACATGGCTCATCAGGAGATTCGCCGCGGGCGTGTCCCCTGGGATGACACGGTAGTCCGTCGCCCCGATTGTGAACGGCCGGTCGCCGCGCGCATGGACCCCCGAAGTGGTGATGATCGCGACGCGTCGATCGCGCAAGGGTGGACCGGGCACAAATGGCGTGGCCCCGAAGTCAGGCAGATCGCGTATCTTCTGGAGATGATGGGCCTGCTCGGATGTGGAAAACTCGGTCAATCTCGCCATCTCATTTCCTTGTCTTTATTGATCGAGGACGTCGGCACTTGCAGAGCGCGACGCAGACGTAGTTTCAGGGCGCAGTTCACGCACGCGCCGCGCCAGCGCCTCCATCCGGCGATCGCGTATGCTCAGCTCGCGCAGATGATCGACGGTATCGAACAAGTAGTCGCAACAGTCACCGTTCGTTCCTCTTCCGGTCGCGAGATAGCCCGCGATAGTCTCGGTGTCGAGCTGTGGCACATAGCGCTCATGGGCACGATTCACGGCGAAGGCAATTCCCGGCTCCATCCGCTGCCGCATGTGGAGGTTGACCCAGACCGCCCGGTAAGACCGGGATGCCATCTCGCGGCGCCACAGCAGGTCCAGCTCGGTTGCCGCCGCCTCGGGTGCGATCCGGTAAGCCACGCCGGTGCAACTGCCGCCCGACTCCAGCGACAGCATGAGTCCGGGACGCTCGGGACTGCCGCGGCCGCCGCGCGACCAAAGGCAGAACTGGCGATGAAAACCGTGGATGCGGACCGTGCATTGCTCGACATAATGAAAGGCCGGGTTCCACATGAGCGAGCCATAGCCGAACACCCAGATGCGTCCAGGATGTGGCGCGCGAGCAAGCGTCTGCGCCACGTGCGCGCTGCGCTCCTCACCGCTCATGAAGGTGATATGGGAGCCCTGATCCGCGCGGATTCGCGCGTGGTGACTGCCGTCGAGCAGGCTCTCGCGGGTGATACGATATCTACTCACAGCCGGGATTTTGTCATGCAATGCCCTGCCGAGCGAGATCCTGATTCACGCAACGAGCGGGTCGCCGTTCAACCATTGGAAATGACGTGGAAGAGAAAGCCAATCCCCTCGTAGCGCTCAAGGCGCGCGACTTCCGCCTTTACTGGCTCGCCCTGGTTGCGCAGGTCGTCGGCCAGCACATGTTCGCGTTCACGCTGGGGTGGCTCGCCTTCGAGATCACAGGATCGCAGGCGCAGCTCGGCTTTATCCATCTTTGCGGTTTCGTGCCCCAATTCACCCTGATGCTGCTGGGCGGCGTGCTGGCCGATCGGGTCGATGCGCGCAAGCTGATCGGTGCCGCGCAGACCACTGCCACGATCGCGATGATCATAGTGGGCGTGAGCGCGATGCTCGGCGTGGCGCAGTTCTGGCACCTCGCCCTCGGCGCATTTCTATGGGGACTGTCGGCCGCCATCGACGAGCCCGCGCGCGCGGCGTTTTTCCCACGGCTGCTGCCCCGCACCCTGTTGCGTTCTGCGGTGCCGCTGATCTCCATGGCTTTCGGCAGCAGCCGCATCATCGCCCCCTCGATCGGCGGATTTCTCATCGCCGCAGCGGGCGCGCCGGTCACTTTCCTCGCCTCCGCGGCGGCAACCAGCACCATGATCGCAGTGCTGTTCCTGCTGCGCCCGTCGCACAGCGTCGCGCGCTCGCACGGCAGCCTGCTCAGCAGCTTTACCGAGAGCCTGCGCTATATACGCGCCAACGAAGCATTCGCGAAGGCCATCGGTGCAGCATTGCTCAATGCAACGCTCGCCATGGGGTTCATCCACATGCTGCCGGTATTCGCCAAGGTGGTATTGGAGGTCGATTCGCGGGGGCTGGGGATCCTCGCCTCCGCCGCCGGTGTCGGCGCGTTGACCGGCTTTGCTTCCTATGGCTGGGTACAGTTGCGCACCTCGCCGAGAAACCTGATCGTGGGGGCGCTGACCATCTACAACGCGGCACTGATCGGCCTCGCCTTCAGCGACTGGTACTGGGTGTCCGTTTGCGCGATCCTGGTCGCCGGCCTGTGCCATGCCTATTTCCTGACCTGCGTGCAGGTCATGCTGCAAACCCTGGTCGAGGATCATTACCGCGGGCGGGTAATGAGTGTCTTCGCGCTGGTATGGAGCCTGATGTTCTTCAGTGGATTTCTGTTGAATGTCGCGGGGGAGCTGGTCGGCCCGCGCTTCGCACTCGCGGGCGGCGCCTCGATCGTGCTGGCCTACGTATGGCTGTCGCTGGTGCGCGCGACGGCATTGAAAAATCTGGTCCTGGCGCCGAAGTCTGTGTAAAGCTATTCCCCTCCTCCGATGAGGAGGGGTGGCGCGACGCGACGGGGTGGTAATGAAGGGCTACGGCTAATCGCCGAATTCCCAGCGATAGATCCGCGAGTCGTCCTGGTAGCCGCCGTTTGCAGCGAACGGCTCGTTGTTCCAGAAGTTCTCGGCCGCCGCACGGTCGGGCAATTCGAGCAATAGCGCGGTCCCGACATTTTCTGTTCCGTCCGGCGAACGCAGCGGTCCGCGGAATATGAAGCTCTCTTCATACTTTTTGAAATAACTCTCGTGAGCGTGCAGGTGTTGGGCGAAGAAAGGCGCGGCGTCGGGAATCTTGGATCCTGTGCACAAGTACTGCTGCAGTCCCTTGCGCCTGTAGTCGGCGGCACGCTTCAGGAAACTGTTCGACCAGCGGCGGATATCGGTCTTTTCATAGACGCCGGCACGGTTCAAAGGATCGTCCGCGACAAACGCTTCGGCAGCAGCCCGGTCGTCGAGCTGGGCGAACCACGTCGTCGCCAGCACTGCAGAGGCGTCCTCGGACACGATGTGCCCATAACCGACAAGGCGCTCACCGAGCGCTCTCGCGTAGTCTTTCTGGGCCGCGATGTGGGCCGCGCGCACGTGAGTCTTGCCGACTCCGTCCCACGAAATAATCATCCATTGCGCGGCTTTCTCGCGGTAGTACCGACGCAGCGACTCGCCGCTCAGCCCGTAACGCGGGTCGCCCGGCAGATAGCCGCCCGCTTCGCTTTGTGCCATCGACGCCTCCTCCTGCATTTCCTTGCCGGCATGATCACGCACGCACAGCCGGCGCGTCAACGAATTCGCCTCACCAGACGAGGCTCACGAGAAAGCGCAGCGACGCGGCGAGCATGAATAACCCGAACGCGACCTCCAGCGCGCGCCGCGACAGGACGTGGGCGATTTTCGCGCCATAGGACGCGGTGAAGCTCGACACCGGTGCCATCAGCGCAAACCCGATCAGCGATACGAAACCGATCGACAGCGGCGGCACCTCGGCCTGATGCGGCAGACCGGCGGCCATATAGCCGAGCGTCCCGGCGAGCGCGATCGGCACCACGATGCCGGCGGAGGTCGCGACCGCCTGATGGATCGGCTTGCCATAGAGCGTGAGCACAATGGTGCAAATTGAGCCGCCGCTGACGCCGGTGAGCGAGGCCATCAGGCCGACCGCGAGGCCATACAGGCGCGCCAGCGGATGCTTCGGCAGCTCGTCGCCCAGCCGCCACGACTGCTGCCCGAACAGCAGTTTGCTCGCAATGATGGCCGCAATCACGACAAACGCAATCTTAAAGACCGGCGACGGCGCCACCGTAGCGATGCCGGAACCAATCGCGATGCCGACGAGCAGGGCCGGCGTCCACTGCCGCACGACATCCGTGAGCACCGCACCGGTCGCGCGATGCGCCAGATACGAACGGATATTGGTCGGGATCATGATCGCGAGCGAGGTGCCGATGCAGAGCTGCATCAGCACCGCCTCCGGCACGCCGAAGAGGCGGAAGATCTCGTAGAGCACCGGCACCACGATCACGCCGCCGCCAACACCGAACACGCCGGCGAGCAGTCCGGCCACTACGCCGCCAGCGATAATGGCGGCGGTGAGCATCAGCAATTCATTGAGCGGCACACCGAACATGCCGCTACGATAGCAGGCTCGGCAGGAAACGCAGCGAGCGCCCTACCCAGCGCACGAAGTCCACGATCACCCCGAAAATGTCCCGATTGCTGATATGCTCGCGCATTTCCAACTTAGAGGATCGATGAGCCGCCTCAATCCTGCACTCCGCAAGCCCAGGCAGCGCTGAACAGCGGCACGTCCATTGCGTCGCATGAAGCTTTACATCATTCCCGAATTTCCGTACGCGCGCGGACGGCAGGAATCGTTGCCGGCAGCCTTGAACGCGTTCGGTCCCTCGTTGTTTGCATCATGCTCAAGAATTTGCTGAAGCCAACCATAACGCACAGTAGCGCTGACGCCCGCACCGAATCAGATACATCTGCCCACGAGGTGCAGGCGTGGAGGGACAGAATACTCGCGGCAAAATCCGACGACGCGGCGCTGCTGCGGCTGGCGCACCAGGCGCCGGGCGTGGAGTTGAAGCTCTCCGCAATCGAGGCCCTGACGCAGGAAGACTCGTTCAGGTGCGCGATGCGCGAATTTCGCGATCACGACAAGCGCCTGTATCGCGCCGCCAGATCGGGTTGGCAGGCGGCAAGCGGCAAGCGCAAAACTGTTGCCAAAGCTCAGGCCGTGATCGCCAGCGCGCGCGCCCTGCTCGCGCAGGAGTCGGTTCCCGTCAATCGTGCGGTGGAGCTTGATCATGCGTGGGCCGCCTTGAATCCCGGATTTCTCGACGCTGCGCTGCAAGCGGAATTCGCCGGCATCAGCGCCCAACTCGGTGCCGCGACACGCGCGCATAGCGAAGGCGGAAGGGCGATAACAGGTTGGCTCGCGGCAGCGGACGACGCCATTGGACGCTTGAAAGAGAGCCTCGCCGGCGTAGCGCACGCTGAACTGCCGCCGGCCGTGGCACAGACCCTTGCCACCCGGCTGCTGGAATTGCTCGTCACGATTCCGAATGCGGACGATGCGCGCTGCATCGAGAAAACCGACGCCGCCAATCGGACGCTGGCGCTGGCATCGAGCGTGGTGCAGCGCGCCGAATTCCTGCAATCTTTGCCGGTGCCGGGCGTTGTCGACGAGGCAGCCGAGAAGGCGAAGATCGAGCAGTGGCGAGGCATCCCCGAAGTTTCCGAATTGGCGTTGCAATCCGTTCTCGCACACCGCTTTGCTTCCTGGCGCAATGCGTGCCTTGCAGAGCGTCAGCTTGAGCACGACGAACGTCATGCGCGCGAGCGCGAACAGCGGGCGGAGCAGAAGAAACAGCGGTTGAGCGCGATCGAACGCGACGTGGAGGCCGCCGAGGCGGCGCACGCGGCCGGACAGATCACCGAGCTCACGCGCCTGGTGACGGCGATCGAACATGCGCTCAAAGCGGGCTCCGTGACCGCCGCGCTCACCCGCCGCATCGAGTCATTGCGCCGCGAGCAACTGCAATTGCGGGAATGGCAGCGCTGGAGCGGCAGGCAGGCGCGGGAGCAACTTGCGGCTGAAGCGCAGGCGCTCGCCAGTGCCGCTGCGGGAAAAGTCACGATCAAGGCACACGCCGAAGCGATCGACACATTGCGCGAGCGCTGGAAAGAACTGGACAAGCTGGGCGGCGCAACCAATCAAACGTTGTGGCTCGCCTTCGACAATGCGCTGAAGACCGCATACGCACCGATCGCAGCGCACCTGGAGAAGCTCAAGGCCGCGCGCGAAGAGAACCTCGCGGCCCGCAACAGGATTATCGACAGCCTGGTACAGGCGGCGACGAACTTTTTCCCCGGCGTACGAGAAGAGGCCACTCCCGTTGCGGACGCCACGCCCGACTGGCGCACCATCTCCCGCACGCTCGACGAAGCCAAAATCGCCTGGCGAAAACTGGGGCCGGTGGAGCACACCGTACCGCGCAAGGCGCTGCGGGGCGACAAGGCGGTTACCGCCCGTTATGCTGCGGTGGTCCAGCCGATTGAAGCGCGACTGAAAGAGGCCTATGCCGAAGCGACCCGGCAGCGCGAAGCGCTCATCGCTGCCGCCCGCAATCTCGTCACGCCGGAGGGCGTTGTGCGCGAAGCAGTCTCCAAGGTGCGCAAGCTGCAGGCCGAGTGGCAAGGCCACGCCAAGGCCCTCCCCTTGCCGCGGAATGAAGAGAACGCGTTGTGGATTGCGTTCAAGGGCGCGACCGACGCCGTGTTCACGGCGCTCGATGCCTCACGCGCGGCGAAAGAAGCGGAGTTCAGTGCCCAAAATAAGACACGCGAAGATGTCATCGAGCGCATCGCCGCGTGCGCTTCCAGTAATTCCGCATCGGAAATCAAGCGCGCGCTCGCCGAAGGCGACATCGCGTGGCGCGCCTGCCCCGCGCTGCCCAAGCCGCAAGCGGAGAAGTTCGAGAAACGCTACCGTGGTGCGCGCACCGCCGCCACGCGGCGCATCGGCGAACTTGCGTCACAAGCTTCCCGCGCGCGCTTCGATGCGCTCCTCCAGGCGATGGCACTGTGCGCCGAGCGTGAAGCCTCTGCCGAACCGGCTGCGGATCTGGAAGCCCGCTGGAGCGCGATCGAGCATCTTCCCGCTCCATGGAAGGCAAAGCTTGAAACGCGTTACAGGGGAGACGAGCCGAAGTCCGACGAGGACTTGCCCGATATCCTGCTCAATCTTGAAGTCGCCTGCGGTATCGAAAGCCCCGCTCAATTTCACGCTGACCGACAGCGCCTGAAACTGCGCGCGCTCAAAGACGCGATGGAAAGCCGCCGGGCGAGCCTCACCACGCAGGAAGACATCGAGCGCCAGCTGATCGACGCCGCCGCCGTGCCGCGCCCCGATGAGATATCGCGCGAGCGGCTCGCGAAAATCATCGCGGCGGCGCAGGTTAAGCAACGCGGGTGAAGACACAGTAGCTGTCGCACGACTTATGCTAATCCGGGATGAAGACGACCGCGTCGATTTCGATTAAGGCGCCCTGGAGCAGGCCAGCAACCTGCACGGCGGCGCTCGCGGGCAGATTCACGCCGAAGCGCTCGCCGCGCACGCGCGCGTATTCGGCGTACTCGTCCAGGCTCGTGAGCCAGGCGGTGATGCGAACCACGTGCTCGAGCGAACCCCCGACGTCGCGCAGCGCCGCCTCGATCTGGTCGAAGCACCCGTTCG
>DATFGD010000214.1:0-4648 GCA_035249725.1 Burkholderiales bacterium | reverse complement strand
CACGCCCCCGCGCGGCGTATAGATGCCGAGGCAGTTGGGACCGAGGAGCCGCATGCCGCCCGCGCGCGCTGCGGCGGCCAACTCCTCCTGCAAGACCTTGCCTTCATCGACTTCGCCAAAACCGCTCGAGATCACCTGCGCGAATCGCACCCGGCCCTTGCCGGCGGCAAGGAGCGGCGCGACCTGGGCGGCGGCGATCGCGATGTAGGCGTAGTCCACCGGCTGCGGCGTCTCGCCGAGACTTTTATACGCCGGCAGGCCGTCGATTTCGGCGGCGGAGGGATGGATCGGATAAATCGCGCCGTCGTATCCGAATTCGCGGATGCGGCGTATGAATACGTTGGGCAGCGCCGTGCCTTTGGTCGATGCGCCCACCACCGCGACCGTCCTGGGGGCAAACAGCGGTTCGTACTGTTCCAGAATCTTCGTCGTTTCCATGACCGTTACGCCAGCACGAAACGCGCATCCACCGCGACGGCGCCCGTGTCGCAGACGATGAGCGGGTTTACGTCGGCCTCCTTGATGTCGCCAGCATGGCGCATCAGCAGACCGTCCTCACCGCCCACTTTGAGCAGCGTCTCGACAATCGCAGCCTTCGACACGGCCCTGCGGCCACGCGCGCCTTCGAGGATCGCCGCGCCCTTTAACTCCGCCAGCATCTCTTGCGCGTCAAGGCGCGTGATAGGACAGATGCGGAACGCGACATCGGCGAGCACTTCGACGAAAATCCCGCCCAGGCCGACCATGACGAGCGGCCCGAAATCGGCATCGCGCAATCCGCCGATTACCATTTCCTGACCCGCCGGCGCCATCTCCTCCACGAGAAAACCGTCGATGCGCGATTGTGCGATCAACGGCTGCTGCATCATCGCCTTGATAGCCTGCGCTACCTCGGCCTCCGATTGCAGATTCACTTTCACGCCGCCGGCGTCGCTCTTGTGCAGAATATCCGGGGATACGACTTTTACAACGTACGGCGGTTTGAGTGCTTTCAGCACGTCGTTTACGTCTGTTGCCCCGGGCACCATCACCGATCGCGGCACCGCGATGCCGTACGCGCTGAGGAGCGCCTTGCCTGACTGCTCGTCGAGCGCGGTGCGCCCTCGTTGCCGCGCGCGCTGAATGAGTTCTGCGGGCGCCGTCATGCCGCCTTCTTCGGTGTCAGCACCTGCTGGATGATGCCGGTGTGCAGTTCGCCATCGCGGAAGGCGCTGGAGTCGAGAACGCTGATCACCGCGGGCGTGTTGTGCTTGATGCCCTGAATATCGACGTTCTTCAACGCTTCGATCAAACGGTCGATCGCCCGCTCACGCGTCGTATCGTGCACGATGATTTTCGCGATCATCGGATCATAATGCGGCGTCACGTCACGGCCTTCGCCGTAGCCGGTCTCGACCCGTATCGCTCGGTCGTCAGGCAAGCGGAAGACTTTGAGCCGTCCCGGCGACGGAAAGAAGTTCTTCGGATCCTCGGCATAGATGCGCGCCTGAATCGCGTGGCCTGACATCGCAATGTGTTGCGGCAGAATGTCGGCGACACGTTCGCCGTCGGCGCTCCGTATCTGCGCATGCACGAGATCCACCCCGGTGACCGCTTCGGTTACGCCGTGCTCGACCTGCAGGCGGGTGTTCATCTCGAGGAAACTGAAACTGCCATCGGCCCCATAGAGCATTTCCACCGTGCCGATATTGTCATACCCCATGCCGCGCACCATCGCCGCGACCTTTTCGGCCATCGCGTCGAGTTCGCTCCGTGCAATGGCGGGCGCCGGCGCTTCTTCGATCACTTTCTGGTTGCGGCGCTGCGTCGAGCAATCGCGCTCGAACAGATGAACCGCCGCGCCGTGCTGGTCGCCCAGCACCTGGAATTCGACGTGTCGTGGACGCTCGATCAGGCGCTCGAGATAAACTTCGGCGTTGCCGAAACCGCGGCTCGCAAGGGAGCGCGACCGCTCCACCGCCGACAGCAATTCCGACTCGTTGCGCGCCGCGAGCATGCCGATACCGCCCCCACCACCCGCGGGCTTCACAAGGACCGGGAAGCCGATCCGGCGCGCCGCAGCGAGAATCGCATCGGGTTCCGCAGGCAGGACGCCCGAACCTTCGGAGAGCGGCATGCCGTGCTCCGTCGCAATGTCACGGGCGCGCGTCTTGTGGCCCATGGCATCGATCCACTTCGGTGCGGGTCCGATGAAGCGCACGCCGGCATCGATGACACGCTGGGCGAACTCGGCGTTCTCCGAGAGGAACCCGTAGCCGGGATGCACGCCATCGGCACCGGAGCGCTGGATCGCTTCCATCATGCGTTCCTGATTGAGATAGCTGTCGCTCGCGGGCGCCGGGCCCACTGCCTGTGTTTCGCCCGCCATCTCGAGGTAGGGCGCGCCGTAGTCGGCTTCCGAGTAGACCGCGACCGATTTGATGCGCAACTCGTAAAGCGCCCGCAGTACGCGTGCAGCGACAGCACCGCGGTTCGCAACCAGTACTTTCGTAAACATCCGGAGCGCCTCAGTAGCTCGTGGGCCAGGTGCGCATGAGATGCTGACCGACGCCTTTAGTGATCCGCAGCTTGTAGACATCGAGCATGCGGATCAGGTAGTCGCGTGTCTGCTCCGGCCGGATCACCGCCTGAGCCGCGTACACCGATGCGAGCCCCCACACATCACTCCCCTTCTGGATCTGCGCGAATTTCTCGTCGAAACCGGGCTCGCCGGCGCCAACGCCGTGCACGATCTTGGTCGCGAACTCGGGCGACATGAAGCTCACTTCCGCGGTGGGCCACGCCGCGATGTCGTCGGAGTGCCGCCCGCCGCCCATGCATACGTACGCGCGCCCATAGCTCTTGCGGATGATGACGGAAAGCCGCGGCACCGTGACCAACGTCATCGCATTCATAAAGTTCATGATGCGTCCCGGTGCGCCGGCCTTTTCCGCTTCGGTCCCGATCTGAAACCCCGGGGTGTCGACGAGCAGCACGATCGGCACGTTGAACGAATCGCACAGCACCAGGAAATCCACGATCTTGCGGCACGCATCCGCATCGAGCGCGCCGCCGCGGTGAAGCGGGTTGTTCGCGACGATGCCGACGCTTTTTCCACCCAGCCGCGCGAGTGCCGTCACCGCGCTCTTGCCGAAGCGCGGTTTCAGTTCGAACATGGAATCCTTGTCGGCAATGCATTTGATGATGCGCCGCATGTCGTATACCTGCGTGCGGCTCTCCGGCACGATGGAGAAAATGTTCTCCATCTCGCTGCCCGAGCCGGCCGGCACCGGCGCGTCCGGCGGGGCCTCGTTGTGGTGGCTCGGCAGATAAGCGAGGAATTTCTGGATCGCGCCGACCACCTCTTCCTCGCGCTCCGCCACGTGGTCCACGAGGCCGGTAATCTCTGAATGCAGGCGCCAGCCGCCCAGGGCTTCGGTGTCGACCTTTTCGCCCAGCGCCATGGAGACGAGCCGCGGGCTCGAAACCGCCACCGTGGCGCCCTTCTGCATCACCGCAAAATCGGCCTGGCACATGAGCCACGTCGAGGACCCGAACGACGGCCCGAACGCCGCGGCGCACATCGGCGTTTCGCGCGTGCGGCGGAACTGCGTGTTGTCATTGCCCAGCAGCATCCCCATGCCGCGCGAGCCCATGGCATCCGGCAGCCGTGCGCCGGTGGACTCGCCGAGCACCACGAGCGGCATGCCGCGTTCGGTGGCAGTACGCTTCATGTGCCCGACCTTCCTGCTGTTCGTATAGGAGGTCGAGGCGCCCTTAACCGTGAAATCGTTGACCACGATCGCAACATCGCGACCGTTGATGCGGCCGTAACCCGCGAGCTTGCCGTCGGTCTGCGTTTCGCCCTCCTGCTCGGGATACACACCCGACGAACCGAAGAGCCCGGACTCGATGAACGTATCGGGATCGAGAAGCGCCGCGATGCGTTCGCGCGCGCTCAGCATGCCTGCCGCCCTGCGCTTCGCGTACTTTTCTTCGCCGCCGCCGGCGAGCGCCTTGGCGCGTCGCGCCTCGTACTCCTTCATCAATGCTTCGAATGCCATGGGTGACCTCACTTATGTTCCGCTTTCAGCTTGCGCACTTCAGCAACAAAAGCGGGGACGAATTGCTGATAATCGCCAACGATGCCGAATCGCGCGTCTTTGTAAATCGCCGCATCCGGGTCGGTGTTCACCGCGACGATGGTCTTGGCGTTGCCACAGCCCGCCATATGGTGCCCCGCGCCGGAAATGCCGATCGCGATGTAAAGGTGCGGCTGCACCGTCCGGCCGGTGAGGCCGATCTGCCACGCGCGCGGGCACCAGCCGAGATCGCACGGGACACGACTTGCGCCGACCGCGGCCCCGAGCACGCCGGCGAGTTCCTGCAGCCGGCTGAAACCCTCCGGGCCGTTCAAGCCGCGCCCACCCGCGACGATCACCTCTGCGTCTTCGAGCCGGATGCCATCGATTGTTTCGGGTCGCCGCTCGACCACTCGGACGCGTCGCACCTCGTCGTCGAGAGTCGGGTTGAAATGATCCACCCGGCCACGACGCCCTTCGTCGCGCATCGCCGCCTCACCACAGCCCGCGCGCACCGTCGCGACCGCTGCGCCACGCGCAAAGGACAATGTCTCGTGCACATTGCCGCCGTAGCAGGGTCGGGTGAA
>DATFGD010000213.1:0-10535 GCA_035249725.1 Burkholderiales bacterium | reverse complement strand
GGGTGGCAAACCGCGAATCGCTCGATCCGATGATTGCCGAAGTACTCGCGGGCGATGGCGCAGAGGGCTGGCTCGCAAAGCTTGCGGCGACCGGCATTCCGTGCGGCCGCATCAACAGCGTGGCGCAGGCACTCAACGACCCGCATACCGCTGCACGTAAAATGGTTCGCGCCGTGAAGCACCCCACGGCCGGCGATCTCAAGATGCTTGGCATCCCGTTCCGGTTCAGCGCGACACCGGCGTCCGTGCGCCGGCCGCCGCCGACGCTCGGCCAGCATACCGAGCAGGTGCTGCGCGATGAACTGGGCCTGTCGGACGAGCGCATCGCCGCGCTCCGCACCCAGAAAATCATTTAGCGAGGGTCCCATGATCACCGGATTAGGCCACGTGTCGCTTGTCGTGCCGAGCCTCGCACAGGCGGCGAAACGGCTGGAAGAGACGTATGGGCTGCGCGTCGGCGAAGTGCGGCTCAACGAGCAGCAGGGCGTGCGGCTCGCGTACGTCGATCTGGGCAACGCGAAGATCGAGCTGATGGAGCCGGCGCGTGCCGATTCGCCCGTATCGAAGTTCCTCGAGCGCAATCCGTCCGGCGGCATCCATCACTTCTGCTTGAGCGTCGACGACCTCGAGGCGGCGGCCCGGGCAATGAAAGAGAACGGCGTGCGGATACTGGGTGACGGGTCGCCGCAAGCCAACGTGCACGGGGCGCGCATCGCCTTCGTACACCCCAAAGATTTTCTCGGCGCGCTCCTCGAGATAGAAGAAAACAAAAAACCTTGAGGACCAGTCCATGATTGTTCTGGAGGACAGCCATGTCTGATGCGTCACCGGTGCGCGTGCCGGTCGCAGAACTCGAAGCGTTCATCGCCCGCGTATTTGTCGCGGCCGGCATATCGGAGACCGATGCACGCATCATCGCGGAATTGATGGCGCTCGCGGACGTCCAGGGCGCGGAAGGACATGGCGTCTTCAGGCTTCCGCAATACATCCGGCGCATCAACGGCGGCGCCGTAAACCTGCGACCGAACATCCGGCTCGTGCGGGAAGCTGCGGGCATGGGACTCGTCGATGGCGACAACGGCATGGGGCATCTCGTCATGCGATTCGCGACTCAGACCGCGATCGCGAAGGCGAAGAGCGCCGGCGTCGCATGGGTCGGTGTGAAATGGAGCAATCACGCCGGCCCCGCTTCGCTGTACGCCAGCATGCCGCTCGAGCACGACATGATCGGACTCTATCTCGCAGTCGGCAACGCCAACCATCTGCCGCCGTGGGGCGGGATCGACATGCTGCTTTCGACCAATCCCATCGCGGTTGCGGTGCCGGCGGCCGAGGAGGCGCCGGTCGTGCTCGACATGGCGACGACGGTTGCGGCGTATGGCAAAGTGAAGACCAAGGCGCAGCGCGGTGAAATGATGCCCGAAGGCTGGATGATCGACCGCGAGGGCAAGCCGCTGCTCGATCCCGCCCGCGCGAACGAAGGCTTTCTGCTGCCAATTGGCGGCTACAAAGGTTACGGGCTCGCGCTGGTCATCGGTTTGCTCGCCGGAACCCTCAACGGCGCCGCGATGGGCAAGGCGGTCGTTGATTTCAACGCCGATGACACGACGCCGACCAACACCGGGCACGCCATCGTGGCGATCAACGTGGAGGCGTTTCAGTCCGTCCCCGAATTCAAGCGTGCCGTCGATACGCTGGTGCGTGATCTACGCAATTCGCGCGCGTTGCCCGGCGTTTCGCGCATTCGGATCCCGGGCGAGGGCAGCCATGCGGCGCGCGCGGAGCGTCGTGCGCTCGGCATTCCTTTGCCGGGCCCCTTGCGCTCCGCGCTCGACACGCTCGCTTCCGAACTCAGGATTGCACCGCTACGCTGATGCATCACGCCCCGCTGCAGCATTATAGGTAAGTCGTTGATGCAGTGTGAAAACAAGCCCGCATCGTGCGCCGGATACACGATGCTTCATTCTGGTGCCGCGGAACCCTGCCCGCTGATTGTTTACTAAGGTAAAGGCAGCTTCCTGACGTCGTTATGACGTTGTCAACGAAGGGGAAAGTCTTCATGAAGACAATGGTGCGGATGTTTGCTTTATGCTCGGTGTTCGCAGCGTTTGCCGCGGTGGCGGCGGACACGGCACCGGATGCGTTGGTGAAAAGCACGGTGAGTGAGGTGATGTCCGTGCTGCAGCAAACCAAAGACAAGCGCAAGCTGCTCGAACTTGCCGAACAGAAGGTGCTGCCCAACTTCGATTTCACCGAGATGACGCGACTTGCTGTCGGGCGCTCGTGGCGCGATGCAAACGATGCGCAGAAAAAGGCGCTCGAAAACGCGTTTCGCTCGCTGCTTGTCAACACCTACACGGCCGCCCTCACCCAGGCGGCCAAGAGCGACCAGACGGTCGAAGTCAAACCGGCACGGGTGCAGCCGGACCAGAAGGAAGTCGTCGTGCACACCATGGTGAAGGAGTCGGGCCGGCCCCCGATACCGATCGACTACAACATGCGCCGTACGGCTTCCGGCTGGAAGGTGCAGGACGTCGTGGTCGAGAACCTGAGCCTCGTGACCAACTACCGCAGCACGTTTGCTTCCGAAGTCGCTAAAGGCGGAATCGACGGCCTGATCAAGAGCCTCGAGGCCAAGAACCGCAAGATCGCCGAAGGCTGAGGCGCCGCGCCCGTCCCAGGTTAGCCCGTGGGCCCGCTTGCGGGTCCGGGGCGGTTCGCTACTATAATCAAAACGGTAAAAAATCGAGCATTCCCAACATGGGCGGCGTGGTCCATCCTGCCCATCTTCCCGAACAGGGCAGCGAGCACCCGCAAAAAGAATCGGCGCTAGGATGTGTTTGCGGAGCGAGGACGCGCGGTCGGTCGAGTGCGGGGTGCGGCTTTCACCCGGAGCCCCGGCTGGCCTGCGCCCCCTGCAGGACGGAGGATGCGGTCGCACGACGCCGCCGGTGAGACGCTTCGGCAGTAGCCTGACATGATGCGGTTTCTGTATCCGCGTTCGTTCCCCAGGCTGCTGTCGGTCGGCTTCACCCTGATTGCGTTGCCCCTCATCTTTGCGCTCATCGGCAGCGCGGTAACGGTGGATCAGATCGCCAACCGCAGCCAGCAGGCAGTGTATCGCGCGGTGCTCGCGACGCAGACCGGCCGACGGCTGGCCGAACTGCTGATCGCCATGGAGCGCAGTGCCCGACAGATGGTCATACTGGACGACCGCAGGCTGCTCGAGACTTACGACTCGAACCGCAAGAACCTCATGGCGACGGCGCGCGAGTTTTCGGCGCTGCCGTTCGACAGCGAGCAAATGATCGCGCTCGGCGACATCATGAGCGGCGAGCAGGCGATCTACACGACGCTCGCGGATCCGTCCGCCAGCGAACCGCAGTTGCAGAAGGCGGTGGGCGGGTTCGTCGAGCTGACCGACCACGCGCGCACCATCACCGCCCGGAGCAATGAGCTGATCGACCGGGAGGTCGAAGTCATGCTGACCACCGCCGCACAGGCGCAGCGCATCATCTTCTGGCAGCTTCTCGCGCTGATTCCGGTCGTGGTATTCCTCGTGATCGGCTTCACCATCGTTATCACGCGCCCGATACGTCAGATCGATCATGCGATTCGCCGCATGGGAGGCGGCGAACTCGGCACGCCGGTAAACGTGAGCGGGCCGGAAGACCTGCAATATCTGGGCGAGCGCCTCGACTGGATGCGGCGCCGGCTGCTCGATCTGGAGCAGCAGAAGAACCGTTTCCTGCGCCATGTTTCTCACGAGCTGAAGACGCCGCTCACCGCGGTGCGCGAGGGCGCGGAACTGCTGTCCGAAGAGGTGGTGGGAAAGCTTCTGCCGCGGCAGCGCGAAATAGCGGAGATCCTGCGCCACAACAGTATAGAATTGCAAAAGCTCATCGAAGACCTCCTCAGTTACAGCGCCAGCCAGTTCCACAAAGTCACGCTGGAGTTGAATCCGGTCCAGATTCGCAGGGTGATCGACCGTGTGGCTGATGACCTCTCCCTCGCCGTGCGGGCCAAGGATCTCAGGGTCGAGATCACGACCGACAACGTAACGCTCACTGCGGACTTCGAGAAGCTGCGCATCATTCTCGACAACCTCATGTCCAATGCGATCAAGTTTTCTCCGCCGGGCGGCACGATTTCCGTCGTGGCGCGGGTAAACGGCGCGTACCTCGAGCTCGATGTCGCCGATCAGGGGCCGGGCATACCGCATGCAGACCGTGCACACATCTTCGACCCGTTCTATCAGGGCAAGCAGGCGGTCGATGCGCTGGTGAAGGGCACCGGGATCGGCCTCTCGGTCGTGCGGGAATACACGCAGGCTCATGGCGGCAGCGTCGAAGTCGTCGACCGCGGCGAACGCCCCGGCGCGCTGCTGCGGGTGCGGCTCCCCTTCGGTCGCATGGAGGCCGCGGCATGACGACGCCATGGCGAATTGTCGGCATCGCACTGCTTCTCGCCGGTTGCGTGACGCCTCCTCCGGAAGCTGAGCCACCCGCCGGGCCGACCCCGCCGGTAGCGAAGCCGGGCGAACCGCCGCCGGCCGAGTCGCCCGAAGCGGAAGCACGCGTCGAACCCGAGATCGCAACGCCGCGTACGGACGCGCCCAGCCGCGTCCGCTCCGACGATGTGGAGCGCCTGCTCACTTATTACGAGCATGTACGAAAGTTGCCGGCGGTCGAGTTCAACCGCGAGAACGAGAGCGCTCGCGCGGCCTTCAATCGCACGCGCACCGATTTCGATCGTGTGCGCCTCGCGATGCTGCTGTCCGTTCCCAATACTGCGCTCAGTGACGACCAGCGTGCCTACGATCTGCTCGATCCCGTGGTGAAGAACCAGAATTCCACGCTGCATGGACTGGCGCTGCTCATGAGTACGCACCTGCAGGAGCGCCGGCGACTCGAGAGCGGCATGCAGAACCTGCAACAGAACGTGCAGGGTCTGCAGCAGAAGCTCGATGCGCTGATGTCGCTGGAACGCAGCCTGATCGATCGTGAGAAAGTTACTCCGCCGAGGAAACGATGACTGAAATGACTCCGCCAGTGCGCGCGAATATCCTGGTCGTCGACGACGATCCCGACTTGCTGCGGCTCATGCAGATCCGTCTGTCCGCAGCGGGTTACGGGGTGGCGACGGCGGACAGCGCAGAACAAGCGCTTGCCCAACTCACCATAGCGCGGCCGCGTGTGGTGGTGACCGATCTGCGGCTGGGCGGCATGGATGGTATCGCGCTTTTCGAGGCGATCCATGCCGAAAATCCGTCTTTGCCCGTGATCATACTCACCGCCCACGGCACCATTCCGGATGCGGTCACTGCGGTGAAGCGCGGGGTCTTTGGCTATCTCACCAAACCGTTCGATGCCAAAACGTTGCTTGGCGAAGTGGAACGCGCGCTGGCGCTCACCGGCGGCCGCGAAACCGTGGAGAGGGGCGCCGACGACCAGGCCTGGCGCAAGGAGATCATCACCCGCAATCCGGTCATGGAAGACATGCTGGTGAAGGCGCGGCTCGTGGCCGACAGCGATGCGAGCGTACTGATCTACGGCGAATCGGGTACCGGCAAGGAATTGCTGGCGCGCGCGATACACAATGCGAGCCCGCGGCACGATCGGCCGTTCGTCGCCATCAACTGCGGCGCGATTCCGGAGCAATTGCTGGAATCCGAACTGTTCGGGCACGTCAAAGGCGCGTTTACCGGCGCGACACGCGATCACAAGGGGCTGTTTCAGACCGCCGACAAGGGCACGCTCTTTCTCGACGAGATCGGCGATATGCCGCTCAGCCTGCAGGTGAAATTGCTGCGCGCGTTGCAGGAAAGGCATGTGCGTCCGGTCGGGTCCACGGCGACCTACGACATCGACGTGCGCGTCATCTCCGCGACCCACCGCAACATCGAAGCGGAGATGCTCACGGGCAACTTCCGTGAGGACCTGTTCTACCGCCTGAACGTCGTTAGCCTGACGCTCCCGCCGCTCGCCGAGCGCCGTGAGGACATTCCGCTTCTGGCGAGCTACTTTCTCGCGACGCTCGCCGAGAAATACAAGAAGAAGATCAATGGCTTTGCGCCCGAGGCGCTGGAGCTGCTGGTCGGCGCCGCGTGGCCCGGAAACGTGCGCCAGCTCTACAACGTCGTGGAGCAGTCCGTTGCGCTCGCGACCACACCGCTCGTCCCGCCGACCCGGGTGCAGCAGGCGATCCAGCATCAGCAGCGCGAGTTCGCATCGTTCGAGGAAGCGCGCAAGAAGTTCGAGCGCGACTATCTCGCCCAACTGCTCAAGATCACCGAGGGCAACGTGACGCAGGCTGCGCGACTCGCCAAACGCAACCGCACGGAGTTCTACAAACTGCTCCAGCGTCACCAGCTCGACCCGAAGCTGTTCAAGATGGCGCGGCAGTAGCCTGTCGCTGATACGCGACAAGACAATCTGCGCGAAATCAAAACGCTAGCCTGGCCATCGGGCGCCATGTGGTCGGATAGCGACAAAACGCGTGGCTCAGCTCGCCCCCGGCTTGCGCTAACTTACTGATTCCAAGCGCAGCGAACGTCGGGTACAGCGCTTGCTTCGGCCTTTTGCTCGCGTAAGACCGCGTGAGCTGTCTGCGTCCGTCCGGGGACGACATGATGCCGACCCCCTCTTTGGCGGTCCAGCAACCCTCCACTGCTCGCCAGCCGGGCGGAAAAGTGACGATGAGAGCGAATTTCGACAAAACATTGGCGGAGCAGATTTCCCCCCGCGCCCTGATGCCCGCAGAAGCGTGCAGCGAGCTGGGCGTCGCGACTACGGCCGCTCGTCCCGCAAAGTGGTTCACGCGCTGGCTGCCGACATGGCGGCGCTGGATCCTGCCCCGTCATCCGAGCGTGCATGGCTGAACTGGAAAGGTCAGAGGAGAAAGAAGCAGTGAATACGGACGAGACGGTAAGGCGCGCGTTCGACAGGGATCATCGGGACGAGCGAAACGGCGGCATGCTGTATCCGCTGCTGCTCGTCGCCGCGATCGCGATCATCGTGTTCAGCATTATCGGCATTGCCACCATGACCGGAATCATGCCGAATGCGGTGGAGCGGGATGGCGCCGTACGGCAAAGTGGCGGCGAGGCTCACAAGGGGAAACCGCAGCGCATCGAAACGCCGCGCCAGGAGCCCGTGCCGCGGCCGGGCAATCCGCGCAGTGCCATGGCGGCGCTGGCGCACTCGGTCGCGTAAACCCACCTGTTATCATTCTGGCAGGAGGGCGAGCAATGCGTACCGCGTTCCAACTGCTGGGCGTGACTTTGGCGTTATGCGCCGGCTGTGCAACGCAGCCCCGCACAAGCCAGCTGCCCCGGCCAACTGAACCGTCAACGGCGCCCACTCAACCTTCGGTGCAGCGCCCGCCGCCGGTCAATCTCTCGGGGTATTCACCGGCCTTCAAGCAGGGTTACACCGATGGCTGTGCGAGCGCGCGAGGCTCGATGCGGCGTGACGATGCGCGGTTTCGCAGCGATAACGACTACATGATGGGCTGGAGCGACGGCAACAGCGTTTGTCGCAATCGCCGATAGGGATGCCGGTTCGCTTCTTCGTCGTGCATGTAGCTAACTTCCTACACCTGCGGGCAGCACGGCGCAGCTATAATTCCCCGCTCAATTGAGACATGCCGGCTGCCGGACCGGGCGCTGAGTTGAGCCGACAAGCTCCGCCTGGAAGCGAAACGGCGCGGTACTCGCAAGCCGATATTCTCCCTTGAATTTGAAGTAGTGATTTGTCCGCGACGCACGCCGCAGGCATGGATGTATTCGTATCCTCCGGCGGCTCGCCGGTTTCATGCGGAAAGCCTTTCGGCCCCATCGCACGTCTATCGACTCCAGGGTATCCCAATGAACAAGCAACGCGCTTCAAGCAAAATTCCCACGATCCTCAAGCAAGGTGAAAAGGAACTTCTCGAAGATTGGATAAGGCGGCAGCTCGAATCCACGACGCTGCGATCGGACCTTCTCAAGGCAGCAGACCTGCGCAACGAGTCTGCTCAATTTCTTTCCGCGTTGAAGGTCGCCACACAGAACGGCGCACTTGAAGATCTGAACGCAACCGCATGGTTGGAGGTGAAGAGCGGCCTCGCGGAGTTGTCGCGCAGCCGCGCGCAGGCCGGCTTTTCCTCCACCGAGACGGCGACCTTTCTGCTTTCGCTCAAGCAACCGCTTTTTGCCAGGCTGCGACAGGAATTTGCCTCGGATGCGGAAGGCCTCGCCGAGGACATATGGCGCGCGACGCAGCTCATCGACCATTTCGGGCTTTACGCGACGGAAGTGTTTCAGCAGGCGCGCGAAGACATCATCGCGCGCCAGCAGCGCGAGTTGCTGGAACTGTCTACACCCGTCGTACAGCTCTGGGACGACATTCTTGCGCTGCCGCTCGTCGGGACATTGGACAGCGAGCGGACACAGGTCGTAATGGAGACGCTGCTGCAGAAGATCGTCGATACCGGCGCGGCTATCGCGATCATCGACATTACCGGCGTGCCGACCGTGGATACCCTCGTCGCGCAGCATCTCATCAAGACGGTCTCGGCGACCCGGCTCATGGGCGCCGACTGCATTATCAGCGGCATACGCCCGCAGATCGCCCAGACCATCGTGCACCTCGGCGTGAATCTGGGCGAAATTCCCACCAAGGCTACGCTCGCGGATGCGTTCGCCGTAGCGTTGAAGCGCACCGGCCAGAGACTTCGGCCCGACAGCGAGGCGCAGCGCTGATGGAGCACATCCCTATTTTGAAGATGGGCCGATTCCTGCTCGTCTCGATACAGGTCGACATGCACGATCAGCTCGCGCTGAAACTGCAGGACGATCTTACGAAACGCATCGTGCAGGATCGCGCCCGCGGCGTGCTGATCGACATATCCAGTCTCGACGTCGTCGATTCCTTCATCGGAAGGATGATCGCGAACATTGCCGGAATGGCGCGCGTGCTCGACGCCGAAACCGTCATGGTCGGCATGCGACCGTCCGTTGCGATCACGCTCGTTGAGCTGGGGTTGCCGCTGGACGGCGTGCACACCGCGCTCAATGTCGAAAAAGGCATGACCCTACTCCAGGACCGCGTGAAGGACGGGGCTTGAGCCGCCGCGCTCGCGGTCGTGCCGCACGACGCTCAGGCTTCTGGTCATGAAGCGACCCGAGTCGTTCACTTTGGCGCTGCGCATTGCAGAGGACATCGTCCGCATGCGGCAGTCGGTGCGCGAGCAGGCCACCGGTATGGGCTTCACCTTGGTTGACCAGACCAAGGTTGTTACTGCCGCAAGCGAACTCGCGCGCAACACGATACTCCATGGGGGGGGTGGTGAAGTCGTCGTCGAGCCGCTCAACGAAGGCCGCCGGAAAGGTTTGCGCCTGACATTCATCGACCAAGGCCCCGGCATCCCGGATGTCAACGTTGCATTGCGGGACGGCTATACCACGGGCGCCGGCCTGGGACTCGGGCTGGGCGGCGCAAAACGGCTGTCGAACGAGTTCGAAATCGACTCGCGGCCCGGACAGGGCACGCGCGTCAGCATCACGCGCTGGGGTTGAGCGAAACAGCATGCAGACGCCCGTGCAGACCGTGTTGGCGGTCGATGACCGCAGCGCGGTCGGCGAAGCGCGGCGCATTGCCGCGCGCCTCGCCGAAAAGCTCGGGTTTACCGGGCCCGCGGCCGGTGCGCTGGCGGTGGTTGTTACGGAGGCAGCAACGAACGTTGTGAAACACGCCGGCCGCGGTGAGCTGATATTCGGCGCGGTGCAACGCGGTGCGACTAGTGGCATCGAGCTGCTGGCGCTCGACCGCGGTCCCGGGTTCGCGAATCCCGCGCGGGCGCTGCGCGACGGACACTCCACCGCCGGCAGCCCGGGAACGGGTCTGGGCGCAATACAACGCATGGCGTCGGAATTCGATATGCATTCCGTGCCGGGTAAGGGCATGGCGTTGCGGCTCGTCGTTTGGAGCCGTGTTCCGGTTACGCCAGACGACGAAACCCGGATCGGTTCGGTATGCCTGCCCAAATCCGGAGAGGTCGCATGCGGGGACGCCTGGACTGCGATCCGAGCGCGCCACGGTCACGTGCTGTGCATGGTCGACGGCCTGGGTCACGGAGCCGATGCCGCGGCTGCCGCGAGGACCGCCATCGCGGCCGTCGCTGATTGCGCCGTCAGCGGCGCCGCGGCGGGGCAAACGATCGAGGCGCTACATCTGGCATTGCGGCACACCCGAGGGGCAGCCGCGGCGGTCGCGCTGTTGCATGCCGACGAAGCAATGTGCACATTTTGCGGCGTCGGCAACATCTCCGCCTGCATCATCACCGACGGGGTGTCGCGGTCGATGGTGTCTTATAACGGAATCCTGGGCCATCAAACCCGGAAAATACAAGAGTTCAAGTATCCCTTTGCAGAAGGCGCGCTTTGCGTTCTTCACTCGGATGGCGTGGCTACACGCTGGCGGCTTGACGACTACCCGGGCCTTGAAAGAAGTCATCCGGGTTTGGTCGCGGGCGTGCTCTACAGGGATTATTCG
>DATFGD010000212.1:0-2561 GCA_035249725.1 Burkholderiales bacterium | reverse complement strand
CATGAGAGGACTTCCACCTCCAAGATCGCGCCCATGCTGGGCGCACGCAAAAAAAGAGTGGGCCGCGGCCCGCCCTTCCTGATCCACTTTTCTCGTTACAGGCTGTAGTACATCTGGAATTCGATAGGGTGCGTGGTCATCCGGAAGAGCGTCACTTCCTCCATCTTGAGCGCGATGTACGCATCGATCATGTCGTTCGAAAAGACGCCGCCGCGCGTCAGGAATTCGCGGTCCTTGTCGAGACAGTCGAGCGCTTCGTCGAGGGAAGCACAGGGGTGCGGGATCTTCTTCGCGATCTCGGGCGGCAGGTCGTAGAGGTTCTTGTCGATCGGATCGCCCGGATGGATCTTGTTCTGTATGCCGTCGAGTCCGGCCATGAGCATAGCCGTGAAGCCGAGATACGGATTGCACATCGGATCGGGGAACCGCACTTCGATACGGCGCGCCTTCGGGTTTGCGACGAGCGGCACGCGCACAGCCGCAGAGCGGTTGCGCGAGGAGTAGGCGAGGTTGATCGGGGCTTCAAAGCCGGGCACCAGCCGTTTGTAGGAGTTGGTACCGGGGTTGGTGATGGCATTCAGCGCCTTCGCGTGCTTGATGATGCCGCCGATGTAGTAAAGCGCGATCTCCGAGAGTCCGCCATAACCGCTGCCGCTGAAAAGATTTTGTCCCGCCTTGGCGAGCGACTGGTGTACGTGCATGCCCGAACCATTGTCGCCGACGACCGGCTTCGGCATGAATGTGGCCGTCTTGCCATAGGAATGCGCGACGTTATGCACCGCGTATTTGAGGATCATCATCCAGTCGGCGCGCTTCACCAGCGACGCAAACTTGGTGCCGATCTCGTTCTGCCCCGCCGCGGCGACCTCGTGGTGGTGCACTTCGCATTCGACGCCCATCTCTTCCAGCGCGAGCACCATCGCCGAGCGGATATCCTGCAGCGAATCGACCGGCGGCACGGGGAAGTATCCGCCCTTGATCGGCGCGCGGTGCCCCATGTTGCCGCCCTCGAACTCTTCGCCGCTCGACCAGGGCGCTTCCTCGCTCTTGATCTTGACGGCGCATCCCGCCATGTCGACCTTCCAGGTCACCGAATCGAAGACGAAAAATTCCGGCTCCGGACCGAAGAACGCCGTGTCTGCAATGCCGGTCGACTTCAGATACGCTTCCCCGCGCTTGGCGATGGAGCGCGGGTCGCGATCGTATCCCTTGCCATCCGACGGCTCGATCACGTCGCAGGTGAGCAGCAGCGTCGGCTCGTCGGTGAAAGGATCCATGCGTGCGGAATCCGCATCCGGCATCAGTACCATGTCGGACGCCTCGATCCCCTTCCACCCGGCGATCGACGAACCGTCGAAAAAATGACCGTCTGAAAATTTGGCGTCCGTGAAGGCTTTTACGGGCACCGAGACGTGCTGTTCCTTGCCGCGCGTATCGGTAAACCGGAGATCAACGAATTTCACTTCGTTGTCTTTGATCATTTTCATTACGTCAGCGACGGCCATTCTTGTCTCCTAATAGGTTCAAACGAGCAGATACGGGCTTCTTGGGTCAGCAGAAAGCGTGCCAGCGGGCAGCAATGCAAAATACATTGTGCCACAACGATTTTCAGACGCGCACGTAAATCGTCCGCACCAACCCGGTGCACGGGCGAATTCTAGCGCACTGCGATGGTGCTGCGCGTACGAAGTTGGTGCCTGTACAATAATCGCTTTTCCGGATGGATGACACCATGGCCATCACCGAATTGCTGAAAACCGCGCGCGAACGCGCGCAGCGCATGGGACTGCCGTACGAAGGCGCCTTGTTGCCGCAGGAAGCGCACGAGCTGCTTCAGTCCGCACCGGGCGCGAAACTGGTGGACGTGCGCAGCCGCGCCGAATGGGACTGGGTCGGCCGGATCCCGGGGGCGGTGGAAATCGAGTTGCTGACCTATCCTGGCAGCCGCCCCAATCCTTCCTTCCTTGCCGAGCTCGAGCAGCGAGTCGACAAGGAATCCCCAGTGTTTTTCATCTGCCGAAGCGGAGGACGTTCGCACAACGCAGCGCAGCTTGCCATGCAGGCCGGCTATACACAGTGCTACAACGTGCTCGAGGGTTTCGAGGGCGACAAGGACGACCAAGGTCATCGCAACACCAAGGCCGGCTGGCGGGCGCGCGGCCTGCCATGGATGCAGAGCTGAACGCTACGGGGCGGCGGACCAGTTAACGAGCCCGGCGTAGCCCGTCGACAGCACCAGCACCCCGAACCCGATCCGATACCACGCGAAGACGCTGAAGTCGTGCGCTGCGATATAACGCAGCAGCCAGCGCACGCACAGAAACGCCGACACAAAGGCCGCGACGAAGCCGGTCGTGAAGACGCCCACATCGCCGGTCACCAGCACCGAGCGGTTTGCGTAGACGTCGTAGATGCCGGCGGCGATGAGGGTCGGCACGGCGAGAAAGAAGGAAAATTCGGTGGCTGCCCGGCGCGACAGGCCGAAGAGCATGCCGCCGATGATCGTCGCCCCGGCGCGTGAGGTTCCGGGGATCAATGCGAAGGCTTGCGCGACGCCCACC
>DATFGD010000211.1:0-7676 GCA_035249725.1 Burkholderiales bacterium | reverse complement strand
ATGGAGGTGGGCGTCCGGCTTCATGCGTTCGGCAAGCAGTGCCACGAATGCCGGCTGTATCAGTCGGCGCTTGTGATGCCGCTTCTTCGGCCACGGGTCGGGAAAGAACAGGTGCACGCCGTCCAGCGTGCGGGGCGCGATCATGTGAGCCAGCACTTCGACGGCATCGTGCTGAATGACGCGCACGTTGCTGAGTTCGAGATCATGGATCTGTCTCAGGACGCTACCCACGCCGGGCGTGTGCACGTCGATGCCGAGATAGTCGTTTTCGGGGTGACGCGCCGCGATCGCCGCCGTCGTTTCCCCCATGCCGAAACCGATCTCGAGTATTTTCGGGGCGCGCCGGCCGAATACGCGGTCGAGGTCGACGATCTCGTGCGAAAACGGTACGCCGAAGGCGGGAAGCAACGCGTCGTGGGCGCGCCGCTGCGCCTTCGATACGCGCCCCTGTCGCAGCACGTAGCTGCGGATCGGTCGGTGGCGAGGAGCGTCCATGCGCCCCGGCGAGGCGGGCCTACGCCGGTTTGGCCGGCGTGACCAGTCCGCGGGTGGGGGAACTCGGCGTTGCGGAATAAAGCTTCTTCGGCATGCGACCTGCAAGATATCCTTCACGTCCTGCTTCGACCGCCTTCTTCATCGCGGAAGCCATGAGCACGGGGTTCTGCGCCGCCGCGATGGCGGTATTCATCAGCACGCCGTCGCAGCCCAGCTCCATCGCGATTGCAGCGTCCGACGCGGTGCCGACGCCCGCGTCGACGAAGACCGGCACTTTTGCATTCTCGATGATGATCTGCAGGTTCCAGGGATTGAGTATGCCCATTCCCGATCCGATGAGGGAGGCGAGCGGCATCACGGAGACGCAGCCGGTTTCTTCGAGCTGTTTCGCGATGATCGGATCATCGGACGTGTAGACCATGACTTTGAAGCCTTCCTTCACCAGCGTTTTTGCGGCGCTGATGGTTTCGACGACGTTCGGGTAAAGCGTCTTCGGATCGCCGAGCACTTCCAGTTTCACGAGATCATGCCCGTCGAGCAGTTCGCGCGCCAAACGCAGCGTACGCACGGCATCCTCCGCCGTGTAGCAGCCCGCGGTGTTGGGCAGGATGGTGAACCGGGATGGCGGAATCGCATCGAGCAAGCTCGGCTCGTTGGGATTTTGGCCGATGTTGGTGCGCCGGATCGCGACGGTCACGATCTGGGCGCCGCTCGCTTCCACCGCCGCCTTGGTCTCCGCAAAGTCCTTGTACTTGCCGGTACCGACCAGCAGTCGCGAGGCGTACGATTTGCCGGCTATCAGCAGCGGGTCGAGATTTTCGTGTGGTTTCATAAAGGGCCAAGCATCAAGGATTCACGATCTGGGCGCAAGCGCTCGCGCGTTACGGCTTTGCTGCCTGGCGCCAATTCAGCCACCGCCGACGGCGACCACGATCTCCAGCGTATCGCCGTCATCGAGCGTCTGTTCGCCATAGCGGCTCCGCGGTACGATTTCGCCATTGCGTTCCAGCGCCACGCGCCGGCCGGCGAGTTCGAGGCGCGAGAGCAGATCCGCGCAGTTCAGCGGGCCGTTGAACTGGCGGTATTCACCGTTGACCGTTATCGAAATCATGCTGGAAATTCCCGGCGGATGAGCGAATTTTACCGCGCTGTCACATCCCGCCTCAACCAACGGGAATTCGGCACCCTCAGAATTTCAGCTGGGCATTCAGTCCCACGAGGAAATTGCGCTCGGGCGCCGGTTCGTAGAACCGGCCATTGCCCTCCGACACGATGACCGAGCCGATATAGCGGCGATCGGTCACGTTATCGACGCGCACGAATTCGGTCAGCCGCCAGTTGCGCCCGCGCTGTTCGAAGCCCGTGCGCAAATTCCAGACGGTATAGGCTGAGGCAAATTCGCTGTTCGCATCATTGACGTAGACTTTGCCGTTGCGCCGGCCTTCGACGCCGGCATGAAAGCCGCTCACCGCGTGACGCCATACCACTTCACCAAACAAGGTATAAGGCGGCACGCCCGGCAGCCGATTGCCGGACGCGACGGTGGCAGCGCCGCTCGTGAAAGGCTGGGTGAATTTCGCATCGAGCAGCGTGTAGGCGACTGCCGCGGCAAACGACTGTGCAAAGCGGCCTTCCCACAACAGTTCGAGCCCTTCGCGTCGCGTCTGCGCGGCGTTCCTGAAATCGGTGCGTCCGCCGCTCGAGCTGTTTACGACGATTTCGTCCTTGACGTCGATGTGGAACAGCGCAAGGTTGACGCGGCCCGCGGTTCCGGCGAGTGCCTTTACGCCCGCTTCATAATGTGTGCTGCGCGCGGGCCTGAGCGCGAAATTGAGCCCCGTTGCGCCACCCGGCCGGTAAGCCAGTTCCGCGAAGGTCGGCGTTTCGAAACCTTTGCCGGCGTTGGCGTACAGGTTCACTGCCGGCGTGAGGCGGAACGTCGCACCGGCGGCCGGTGTCGTGCGCACGAAATCCACCGTGCCGCTGTCATCGGGATTGGCTGCAGTGATGAAGAAGTCTCGCGACTCGAACTTGACGCGGCTGTGGCGCACGCCCGCGAGCACGTTCCAGCGCGGCGCAACCGCCCATTCCGCCTGGGCATAGAAATCGGTATTGCTGACGAAATCATCTTCGTCGCGCTTGAGTTCACCCGCCACACCAAGGTCGTTGACGAAGCCCCTGCGGCGTTCCGCCATGCGGTCGTAATCGGCTCCGGCGCTCACGATAAAGGGCGCGTCACCGAGCCTCATCTCACGCGTGAGGCGCAGCCCCGCGCCGCGGTAGCCGCGGTCCAGGTCGACCACACCACCCGAATGGGTCGGCGCGCTCTGAAAAAGGAGCGGGATCGCGAGATACTGGGTGACCTGCCGATCGCCGCCGTAGACCCGGGCCTGCAGCGTATCCTGTGATGTGAGCGGCAGGTCGTACACCAGCCCGGCCTGACTTTGCGCGACGCTCTTGCGCGTATTGAAGGCGAGCGCGTTGGTCCCTGCCTGCCGGCGATCCTGCGCGACCTGAGCCGCGGTCAGCCCGAGCGGATCCTGTGTTTCCGGCTGGTCGAGGGCGTTCAGCACGAACGTGAATCTGCCGCGCGGGCCGGCGTCGAGCCTGAATTTCGCATTGACGTGATCGCGGCGCGCTGCGCTGTGCTCGCGGTAGCCATCGGTGTCGAAGCGCGATGCATCGACCAGATAATTGAAGGGGCCGCGGGTGCCGCCGTACTGCAAGCCGAATTTCGTGGTGTCGTAACTGCCGGCATAGAGACCGCCGGAGAGCGTTGGCTCGGAAGGACCGTCGGCGGTGAAGATCTGGATGACGCCGCCCGATGCGTTGCCGTAAAGGGTGGAGAACGGCCCACGCATTACCTCGATGCGCTGCGCCGATGACAGGTTGAACGACGCGGCCTGTCCCTGGCCGTCGGGCATCGTCGCGGGAATACCGTCGGCAATGAGGCGCAGCCCGCGGACGCCGAAGCTTGCGCGCGAGCCGAAGCCGCGCGAGGAAATTTGAAGGTCCTGCGCGTAATTCTGGCGGTTTTGCACCACCACCCCCGGCACGCGGTTGAGCGCCTCGGAAAGATTCACCTGCGGGTTGTCCTCGCGGATCACGCGACCGCTAATCGCATCGATCGATACCGGAAGATCGAAGCTCTCGTGCTCGACGCGCGTGGCGCTCACCGTCACTTCCGGCAGCACCGCCGGCGGATCCTGAGCATGTGCGGTCGTTACGCCGCACCAGGGCGCGCCGACTGCGAGCGGCAGTAGCGGGAATATCTTCACTTGAGCAAAGGGCAAGTCTTGGTTGGCCCGCGTGCGCGGGTTGCCTCGATTCAGTCCTATCATACCGTTTTCCAGCAGTCGCTCAGCATCCTCTGTAACGGTATCGGGGCACGACCGTCTCTTGCCCCCAGTTCTGGAACTGCTATGGTGGAAGGGGTCTCTTTGTCGCGTGCAATATTCGGGCGGTCGACGATTTTGCCGGTTACCCAAACGACGAAGACCGAAATGCCGCAGTACGGCGCCTATTCCAAAGTGAGATGCGCTTCCGATAGCCCGAGGACAATGGTCTCTTAGCGTGGCGGCGCATGATTGATAGCGAGCCAATAGAAGCCCGCCTGCCGGACCACTTCGGCCAGCGATCTGAAGTCAAGTGGCTTTACCACGTATCCGTTTACGCCGATATCGTAGCTCCGTGCGAGATCGCTTTCTTCCTGCGAAGACGTAAGGATGACGACCGGAATTCGCCGAGTACGCTCATCTGCTTTGACCGCTTTCAATACCTCGAGCCCATCTACTCGAGGCATCTTCAGATCAAGCAGAAGGAGCCGCGGTAAAGCATCGGTACGCGCTGCATACGAGCCTTCCCGAAACAGATAGTCCAGCGCCTGCTGCCCGTCCTTGAGCCAGAGTAACTTGTTGGCGAGGCCGGCTTGCCTCAATGCCCGTATGGTTAGTTCGGCGTCCAGCGGATTGTCTTCGGCAAAGAGGATTTCGACCTGTTCGAACTGTTCCATCGACGTCACTCCTCTTAGCTCACAGGCCTGGCGTTCAGATAAATGCCGGCCGTCGTGGCGTTGCGAACGGCGACTTCGAATCGAACGCGGTCCGTCGTGACGGCGAAAAAAATGGGTTGATCAGGGCTAAAGCGAACGATGTGCAGGTCGGCGGCTTTCTGAGTCATTACTGCCGCCATAGCAGCTTTAGAAAGGCGCTGCGCTCGAATTCGCTGCGTCCGGGTGCGGCGTTGAACTCGGGGTGCGCGTCGTCGAACAGGTTCTGTAGCGTCAGTGATAGCTCCAGATCCCGGCGTAGTTTCCAGCCCCAACGCATGTCCACGGCCGTGTAAGCCGGAACGGGCGGTGCGGGGGCCTGCAGTGGCACCGAACCAACGCGTCGCATAATGACATCCAACTCGTGCCCCGTGCTCATGTTGAACGATGAGCGCAGTAGCCACTGGTGGTCCGGATCATTGCCCAGAGCGATCGGCCCCGTCGGGTCCGGACTACCTGGTTCAACGCCCAGGTGCTGACGCAGCGTCGAGAAGCCGCCGGAGAGCCGCCACGCTCGAGACGCGTGGAAAGTCGCCCATGCCTCAACCCCGTTCGAAAAACCCTCAATGCGGTTTTCGATAAACGCCGGGGGTGGCATGCCGCTCCGCAGTCGGTCGTACCGGCTGTGAAACGCTGTAATGGAATAGGAGAGAGCAGGTGAAGGCTGTGCGCGATACCCTATTTCAAACACTTTGGCGACTTCGGACACGAAATACGGGCCGCCCATGATGAAAGAAAAATTCAGCGGTGGAAAAACGAGAAAGAAATCGCGGTCGAGGCGCGCCGGGGCACGCACTGCGCGCGATACCGCGCCCCACACGAGCTGATTCTGTGTAGGTTTCCATCCGAGCCGCGCACTCGGAAGCGTCTCCCAGCCCGTGTAGTCGTTGCTTTCCAGCTTGACGCCGAGCGTCAACTCCAACTTGTCGGTCAGTTTTATTTGGTCCTGCACGAACACGTTTTCCCAAGTCAGCGTCCGGCTCGGCGGAATGAATCTGATGATCAGCGGCGGCAGAGTGTCTGGAACGTTGTCGTGTGCGCGACGGTACCCGCCACCCCACAGCACTCTATGGTTACCGATGGGGATGCCATGCTGGAACTCAATGTCCAAGGTTCCGACGTCCCCTTGGAATCCGGTTCGATCTTCGCGGTCGCTGCGATCGTAGTACGCCTGCAGCCGGAAATCAGACCCCGAAGCAAAACGCTCGTTCCAGCGCGCAAGGAGATTCGCTCCCGATACTTCAACCGAGCCGCCGATGGGGCGTGCTTCCGATTTGCCACGGTAGGCGTCGCCTTGAACAGTGAAGTTGCGCTGTGGGCCGCCCCAGTCGGCACGAAATCCGGCCTGGCTTTTCTTCCATTGGTCGAACACCGGTGCACCGTCCGCGCGCTCGGTGTTTTCGAGCTCAAAGCCCTTGCCATAGACGCGGAACGAACCATCTGCTCCAAACTTGCCGCCATAACGTAACGCCATGCCATGATCGAGATTTCCGCCGCCGACGGCGGCGAGCGCACCCTGCGTATGGTGTGCAGAGCGGGTGATGACGTTTATGACTCCATTCACCGCATTCGCACCCCACAGCGTCGCGCCTGGGCCGCTGATCACCTCGATGCGCTCGATGTCCTCCAACATCACGTCCTGCTGGTCCCAGAACACGCCCGAGAAAAGCGGTGTGTAAACCGTTCGTCCGTCAATCAGGACGAGCAGCTTGTTGCCAATGGAATTATTGAAGCCGCGGGCGCTGATCGCGTACGAACTTGCATTGACACGCGCCACCTGGAGATTGGGGGCCAGGCGAAGAGCTTCGGGGGGTGTCCTGACCCCGGCGCGCCGGATATCGTCGTTCGTGATGACATAGATCGATGCCGGTGCGTCCGCCAATGGCTCCGGATTGCGCGATACGGAGGTAACCTCGATTTGGGTGAGTTCTTCGAGGGATAGATCGGCGAGCGGCCGGTTAGGCGGCTGCGCCGCACAGGCGAGAGGCCACATCCATAACAGCGCTGTCAATGCGCATTTGTTCGCGGTGTTACGAGCTGAGCAGGAGGGCATAGTCGGCTTCTTCTTAACTCCATTATTTTCCAGCACCGGCCGACGCAGATCATACTATAGGGGATTCAATAAACGTGCAGATGACGCACTACGTACCGAGAGGACACAGTGCTGGTCTCAATCAACGCATTCCATGTATCCGTCCTCCACAGGCGACACTAAAAGCGGCCGTATGTCAGATATTTACCGCTAATGAAACGTCATACGTCGCCTGATAGCGACAAAGCGCGCCGACCGGCCTCACAGCGTTGAGGCTAACCGTTTGAATGTCATAAATGTCGATGCACTTGGCATGAATCTCGCTGTGTTTGCGATTGGTGAAGGCGACTACGTTGCGCGATGACGATGTCACGTGCAGAATGCTGAGTACCGATCAATTTTGTCGAGCATCATAAAGGCGCATCCTTGCACACTATCAGAAATGCAACAGCGTAATCTCAAATCTACGGCGGTGCTGGTATGGGTCGCTTTGGTGTTAGGCGCTTGCGCTGCACGCAAACCGATCGAGCTGCCGCATCAAATTCATCCTCAACCGCCCGTTGACCGACCAGCGATCGTAGAGCCGCCGCTGGTGCCGAAAATTGATCCCATGGCCGATGTGCCGGGAGACAAACCGCTTCCGGCAGTGCGGCAGGGTGCCGTTGAACGCATCGATTGCATGAGCGGGAAAGAAGCCGTGCACGCGCGCATCGCGGTTGAAGCGCAAGGTGAGCAGGTGCTTAGTTTTGCGTATTACAGCAAATGGAAGCCCCGTACCTGTTCGCTGGATTTTGAGCGCAATGCCAACGGTACAAAATGGCGTCTGACCCCGGACGGCGCTACTCGGGTGCAGACTCCGCAGGGCCGATTCCTGATTCGTGCGCGTGCTGATGCCTTCGTGTTCGAGTTCGACGGAGTGCAGCGCCGGAAATTCTGCGGTATGCCTGGAGAAATCAACGGCACCATGACCGTCAAGCGTGGTTCCGGCAAGCCTGAGTGTTCGGTAGTAGGCGTTTTAGACGCCAACGACGAATATTTGGACGAGTTGTATAAACTGAAATAGCGCCCGCTTTTCGGGAGCCCGCTGCTAATCAAGCCTCG